>NZ_CP125619.1:0-120000 GCF_030053115.1 Pseudomonas svalbardensis
TCATGGATGGTGAACAACCTTCATGTGGATAAGTCGGGGCCTGGTCGGCTACAATGGCCGCTTGTTTTTGCCTCACCGGCTTTCAACTTAGGGGATATCCGTGTCAGTGGAACTTTGGCAGCAGTGCGTGGAGCTTTTGCGCGATGAGCTGCCTGCCCAACAATTCAACACTTGGATCCGTCCACTACAGGTCGAAGCCGAAGGCGACGAGTTGCGTGTCTACGCACCAAATCGTTTTGTTCTCGACTGGGTCAACGAAAAGTACCTGGGCCGCGTCCTTGAACTGCTGGATGAGCATGGCAATGGCATGGCGCCAGCGCTGTCCTTATTAATAGGCAGCAAACGCAGTTCGGCACCGCGTGCCGCCCCGAATGCTCCGTTGGCCGCCGCTGCTTCACATGCGCAGGCCGCTCAAATACCTGTCAGCGCCCCGGCGTCAGCCCAGGTAGCCGCTCCGACCAAGCGTGCAACGCAAAAAGTTGCCGAGGTTAATGAAGAGCCATCGCGCGACAGCTTCGACCCGATGGCCGGGGCCAGTTCGCAACAAGCTCCGATTCGCGCCGAACAGCGTACGGTGCAGGTCGAAGGCGCGCTCAAGCACACCAGCTACCTGAACCGCACCTTCACCTTCGAAAACTTCGTCGAGGGCAAGTCCAACCAACTGGCCCGGGCTGCGGCCTGGCAAGTGGCGGACAATCCCAAGCACGGTTACAACCCGCTCTTCCTTTATGGTGGCGTCGGCTTGGGTAAAACCCACTTGATGCACGCGGTAGGTAACCACCTATTAAAGAAGAATCCGAATGCCAAGGTTGTGTACCTGCATTCCGAGCGGTTCGTGGCCGATATGGTCAAGGCCCTGCAGCTGAACGCCATCAACGAGTTCAAGCGCTTCTACCGTTCGGTGGATGCGTTGCTGATCGACGACATTCAGTTCTTCGCCCGCAAGGAACGTTCCCAAGAAGAGTTTTTCCACACCTTCAACGCTCTGCTTGAAGGTGGCCAGCAGGTCATTCTCACCAGTGACCGCTACCCGAAAGAAATCGAAGGTCTTGAAGAACGCCTCAAATCCCGCTTCGGCTGGGGCCTGACGGTAGCCGTCGAGCCGCCGGAGCTGGAAACACGCGTGGCGATCCTGATGAAAAAGGCCGATCAGGCCAAAGTCGATCTGCCCCATGACGCGGCGTTCTTCATTGCCCAGCGTATTCGTTCCAATGTCCGTGAGCTGGAAGGCGCGCTCAAACGCGTGATCGCCCACTCGCACTTCATGGGCCGCGATATCACCATCGAGTTGATTCGCGAATCCCTGAAAGATCTGTTGGCACTGCAAGACAAACTGGTCTCTGTGGATAACATTCAGCGCACTGTCGCCGAGTACTACAAGATCAAGATCTCCGACTTGTTGTCCAAACGTCGTTCGCGTTCGGTAGCTCGTCCGCGTCAGGTCGCCATGGCGTTGTCCAAAGAACTGACCAACCACAGCTTGCCGGAAATCGGTGACGTGTTTGGCGGCCGGGACCACACGACTGTTTTGCACGCCTGTCGCAAGATCAACGAACTTAAGGAATCCGACGCGGACATCCGCGAGGACTACAAGAACCTGCTGCGTACACTGACCACTTGATGAACACCAGCGCAGCTTATTAAGGCAAGGGACTAGACCATGCATTTCACCATTCAACGCGAAGCCCTGTTGAAACCCCTGCAACTGGTCGCAGGCGTCGTCGAGCGCCGACAGACCTTGCCGGTGCTCTCCAACGTGCTGCTGGTTGTCGAAGGCCAGCAACTGTCGCTGACCGGTACCGACCTGGAAGTCGAGCTGGTCGGTCGTGTACAACTCGAAGAGCCTGCGGATCCAGGTTCCATCACTGTGCCTGCGCGCAAGCTGATGGATATCTGCAAAAGCTTGCCGAACGATGCGCTGATCGACATCAAGGTCGACGAGCAGAAGCTCGTGGTGAAGGCCGGCCGTAGCCGCTTCACCCTGTCGACCCTGCCGGCCAATGACTTCCCGACTGTGGAAGAAGGCCCAGGCTCGTTGACGTGCAGCCTTGAGCAAAGCAAATTGCGCCGTTTGATCGAACGCACCAGCTTCGCCATGGCCCAGCAGGACGTGCGTTACTACCTCAACGGCATGCTGTTGGAAGTTTCCGAAGGCATCATCCGCGCCGTGGCCACCGACGGTCACCGTCTGGCCATGTGCTCGATGAAGGCCGATATCGGTCAGCCGGATCGCCATCAGGTGATCGTGCCACGTAAAGGTATCCTTGAACTGGCGCGCCTGCTGACTGAACCGGACGGTATCGTCAGTATCGTACTGGGTCAGCACCACATTCGTGCGACCACTGGCGAGTTCACCTTCACCTCGAAACTGGTCGACGGTAAATTCCCGGACTACGAGCGTGTTCTGCCGAAAGGTGGCGACAAGCTGGTCCTCGGCGATCGTCAGGCCCTGCGTGAAGCCTTCAGCCGTACCGCGATTCTGTCCAACGAGAAGTACCGCGGCATCCGTCTGCAACTGGCCAACGGTCAGCTGAAGATCCAGGCGAACAACCCTGAACAGGAAGAAGCGGAAGAAGAAGTGGGCGTCGAGTACAACGGCGGCAATCTGGAAATCGGCTTCAACGTCAGCTACCTACTGGACGTGTTGGGCGTCATGACGACTGAGCAGGTTCGTCTGATCCTGTCCGACTCCAACAGCAGTGCGTTGGTGCAAGAGTCTGACAACGACGACTCGGCCTACGTTGTCATGCCGATGCGTCTGTAATCATGCTCAGCAGAAGCTAGATGTCCTTAAGTCGCGTCTCGGTCACCGCGGTGCGCAATCTGCACCCGGTGACCTTCTCCCCCTCCCCCCGAATCAACATTCTTTACGGCGCCAACGGCAGCGGCAAAACCAGTGTTCTGGAAGCCATTCATCTGCTGGGGCTTGCCCGTTCGTTTCGTAGCACCCGCCTGTTACCGGTCATCCAGTACGAGCAGCTCGCCTGTACGGTGTTTGGTCAGGTGGAGATGGCTGAGGGTGGGCACAGCGCCTTGGGGATCTCCCGCGACCGTCAAGGCGAGTTCCAGATTCGCATCGACGGGCAGAACGCTCGTAGCGCGGCGCAGCTAGCGGAAATTCTGCCGCTGCAGTTGATCAACCCTGACAGTTTCCGATTGCTGGAAGGCGCACCGAAGATTCGCCGGCAGTTTCTAGACTGGGGCGTGTTCCACGTGGAACCACGATTCATGTCCACCTGGCAGCGCTTGCAGAAGGCCCTGCGCCAGAGAAACTCTTGGCTGCGGCATGGTACACTTGACGCCGTTTCGCAAGCGGTTTGGGACAGGGAACTGTGCCAGGCCAGCGCTGAAATTGATGAATACCGCCGCGCTTATATCAAAGCCTTGAAACCAGTCTTTGAACAGACCTTGAGCGAACTGGTTGAGCTCGAGGGCTTAACGCTCAGCTATTACCGAGGTTGGGACAAAGACCGCGAGCTGAGTGCAGTGCTCGCCGGGTCCCTTCAGCGGGATCAGCAAATGGGTCATACTCAGGCCGGACCACAGCGTGCTGATTTGCGTCTTAGATTGGGCGCACACAACGCAGCGGACATTTTGTCTCGCGGTCAGCAGAAGCTGGTGGTCTGTGCATTGCGGATTGCCCAAGGGCACTTGGTCAGCCAGGCCCGACGCGGCCAGTGTATTTATCTGGTGGATGACCTGCCGTCCGAACTGGACGAGCACCACCGCCGCGCGCTTTGCCGCTTGCTGGAAGACTTACGCTGCCAGGTGTTTATCACCTGTGTAGATCACGAATTATTGAGGGAAGGCTGGCAGACGGAAACGCCAGTCGCTCTGTTCCACGTGGAACAGGGCCGTATCACCCAGACCCACGACCATCGGGAGTGAAGGCATTGAGCGAAGAAAATACGTACGACTCAACGAGCATTAAAGTGCTGAAAGGCCTGGATGCCGTACGCAAACGTCCCGGTATGTACATTGGTGACACCGACGATGGCAGCGGTCTCCACCACATGGTGTTCGAAGTGGTCGATAACTCGATCGACGAAGCTCTCGCCGGCCACTGCGACGACATCAGCATCATCATTCACCCGGACGAATCCATCACCGTTCGCGACAACGGTCGTGGCATCCCGGTAGACGTGCACAAAGAAGAAGGCGTCTCGGCAGCCGAGGTCATCATGACCGTGCTGCACGCTGGTGGTAAATTCGACGACAACTCCTACAAAGTATCTGGCGGTCTGCACGGTGTAGGTGTGTCGGTTGTGAACGCCCTGTCCGAAGAGCTGGTCTTGACCGTTCGCCGCAGCGGCAAAATCTGGGAACAGACCTACATTCACGGTGTTCCAAAAGAACCGATGAAAATCGTCGGTGAGAGCGAAACCACCGGCACCCAGATCCACTTCAAACCGTCCGACCTGACGTTCAAGAACATCCACTTCAGCTGGGACATCCTGGCCAAGCGGATTCGTGAACTGTCCTTCCTCAACTCCGGTGTCGGCATCGTCCTCAAGGATGAGCGCAGCGGCAAGGAAGAGCTGTTCAAGTACGAGGGTGGCCTGCGTGCGTTCGTTGAGTACCTGAACACCAACAAGACCCCGGTCAACCAGGTGTTCCACTTCAACATCCAGCGCGAAGACGGCATCGGCGTGGAAATCGCCTTGCAGTGGAACGACAGCTTCAACGAGAACCTGTTGTGCTTCACCAACAACATTCCACAGCGCGATGGCGGTACTCACCTGGTGGGTTTCCGTTCCGCTCTGACGCGTAACCTGAACACCTACATCGAAGCCGAAGGTCTGGCGAAGAAGCACAAAGTCGCGACCACCGGTGACGATGCCCGTGAAGGCCTGACCGCGATCATCTCGGTAAAAGTGCCGGATCCGAAGTTCAGCTCTCAGACCAAAGACAAGCTGGTTTCTTCCGAAGTGAAGACCGCGGTCGAACAGGAAATGGGCAAGTACTTCTCCGACTTCCTGCTGGAAAACCCGAACGAAGCCAAGCTGGTCGTCGGCAAGATGATCGATGCGGCTCGCGCTCGTGAAGCGGCGCGTAAAGCCCGTGAGATGACACGTCGTAAAGGCGCGCTGGATATCGCCGGCCTGCCGGGCAAACTGGCTGACTGCCAGGAAAAAGACCCTGCCCTTTCCGAACTGTACCTCGTGGAAGGTGACTCTGCTGGCGGCTCCGCCAAGCAGGGACGCAACCGTCGGACCCAAGCCATCCTGCCTCTCAAGGGTAAGATCCTGAACGTCGAGAAGGCGCGCTTCGACAAGATGATCTCTTCGCAAGAAGTGGGCACCTTGATCACCGCGCTGGGCTGCGGCATTGGCCGCGATGAGTACAACATCGCGAAGCTGCGTTACCACAACATCATCATCATGACCGATGCTGACGTCGACGGTTCGCACATCCGTACCCTGCTGCTGACCTTCTTCTTCCGCCAGTTGCCGGAGCTGATCGAGCGCGGCTACATCTACATCGCCCAGCCGCCGCTGTACAAGGTCAAGAAAGGCAAGCAAGAGCAATACATCAAAGACGACGACGCCATGGAAGAGTACATGACGCAGTCGGCCCTGGAAGATGCGAGCCTGCACCTGAACGAGGAAGCCCCGGGTATTTCCGGACCCGCCCTCGAGCGTCTGGTGAATGACTTCCGTCTGGTAATGAAGACCCTCAAGCGTCTGTCGCGTCTGTACCCACAGGAGCTGACCGAGCACTTCATCTACCTGCCTGCCGTTAGCCTGGAGCAATTGTCCGATCACGCTGCAATGCAGGATTGGATGGCCCAGTACGAAGTTCGCCTGCGCACCGTCGAGAAGTCCGGCCTGGTTTACAAAGCCAGCCTGCGTGAAGACCGTGAACGTAACGTCTGGCTGCCTGAGGTCGAACTGATCTCCCACGGCTTGTCGAACTACGTCACCTTCAACCGCGACTTCTTCGGCAGCAACGATTACAAGACTGTTGTTTCTCTGGGCGCTCAACTGAGCACCTTGCTGGACGACGGCGCGTATATCCAGCGTGGCGAGCGCAAGAAGCCGGTCACCGAGTTCAAGGAAGCCCTTGAATGGCTGATGGCCGAAAGCACCAAGCGTCACACCATCCAGCGATACAAAGGTCTGGGTGAGATGAACCCGGATCAGCTGTGGGAAACCACCATGGACCCAAGCCAGCGCCGGATGCTCAAAGTGACCATCGAAGACGCCATTGGCGCGGACCAGATCTTCAACACCCTGATGGGTGATGCGGTCGAGCCTCGTCGTGACTTCATCGAAAGCAATGCCTTGGCGGTTTCCAACCTGGACTTCTGATCCAGAGCGAACCTGCCAAACGAAAAAGGCCAACGCTCAAGCGTTGGCCTTTTTTATTTCTGCGATTCCGTGAAAGCAGGCCCCGCGTGCCCTTTGTGCGAAGCCTGAAACCCAACAAACTCCAGGCATAAAAAAACCGGCTATATCAGCCGGTTTTTTTGCGCCCGAAAAAAACTTATGCACCATTTCCCGAATTTTATGTGTTTAGGAAATATGTATATAAATCATAAAGTTAAAAACATAAATCGCTACTTTTTGACAAAACGGTACACAGGTTATCCACAGAATCTCAGACAGCCATCTGATCGTTGGCCGAGGGGGTCGCAGGGGCTGCTGGAATCGAACCCATTTCCCGCTGCATCTGCTGGTTCCAGCTCTGCACCCGGTCATTCAGGTCAGCAATGGCTCGTGGCCCGCTACCCTCGGCATACATCGGTGCGCCGATGATCACGGTAATGACGCCCTGCTTCTTCGCCCAACCGGTTTTCGGCCAGAACTTGCCAGCATTGTGCGCAATCGGCAGCACGGGAAGTGCGGCGTTGACGGCTAAAGCGGTACCACCGCGAGAGAATTTTCCGATGGTGCCGTAAGGAACGCGCGTTCCTTCTGGAAAGATCAGGACCCAGACGCCGTCTTTCAGCAGTTCATCGCCCTTCTTCGCCACATGCTTGAGCGCCGCTTTCGGGTTGTCGCGGTCGATGGCGATCGGTCGCAGCATGGCCATCGCCCAGCCGAAGAACGGCACGAACAGCAGTGAACGCTTGAGCACTTGGCTCAACGGCTCGAAGTAAGCCGATAGAAAGAACGTCTCCCACGTGCTCTGGTGGTTCGACTGAATCACACAGGGCTGGTCTGGAACGTTCTCGGCCCCCTTCACTTCGTAGCTGATACCGAGAAAGACTTTGCTCAGCCACAAGGCGCAGCGGCACCAGTACACATTGATGAAGCGATAGCGCGCCTTGAACGGCAGAAAAGGCGCGATAAAAAAGCTCAGGCTGCACCAGAGCAAGGAACTGGTGCCCAGCAGCAGGTAAAAGAGGAAGGTTCTGATGGCCTGCAGTATCGACATGGCGACATTTACCGTTGCGGGCACTGCCCGCCTATTCAAGCGCACTCCCGATCAATCCTTGGCCAGGAATATCAGAAGCACTCTAATTGTGGATAAGTTCTGCGGCAATCGCCGCCAGATCGTCAAAAATCAAGGTGCCTACCGGTAGGGTCTTGCCCAAAGTCTTTTCGCCTTTCCCGGTCTTTACCAAAACTGGCTGAGAATCGACGGCTTTGGCGGCCTCCAGGTCACCAAGGGTATCGCCGACGAACCAAAGATTGGTCAGCGATACGTTGTAATGTGCGGCGATGGTTTTCAACATCCCGGGTTTTGGTTTGCGGCAATCGCAGCCATCGTCCGGCCCGTGCGGGCAATAGACGATCAGCCCGACTTCACCGCCCTGCTCCGCCACCCGCTCGCGCAAGCGCTCGTGCATGGCGTCCAGGGTGGCGATGTCGTAATAGCCGCGAGCGATGCCCGACTGGTTGGTAGCGACCGCCACCGTCCAGCCGGCCTTGCTCAACTGCGCGATGGCTTCGATCGAACCAGGGAGCGGAATCCACTCCTCCACCGACTTGATGTAAGCGTCGGAGTCGTAATTGATCACCCCGTCCCGATCGAGAATCAGCAGTTTCAACAGCAGCCCCTCAGCCCAGCAGCGAAATGTCGGCGACGCCGAGGAACAGCCCACGCAGGCGCGACAGCAACGCATAACGGTTGGCGCGGACCTTGGCATCTTCAGCGTTGACCATCACGGCTTCGAAGAACGCATCCACCGGCTCGCGCAAGGCAGCCAGACGTGCCAGCGATTCGCTGTACTGACGCGCCGCCGCCATCGGCTGGACAGCCTGGTCAGCTTGCTGGATCGCCGAGTACAGGGAGAACTCGTTGGCGTTGTCGAAGTACTTGGCTTCCACGACCGAAGGAACAGAGCCTTCGACCTTGCTCAGCAAGTTCGAAACGCGCTTGTTCACCGCGGCCAGGGCAGCGGCTTCCGGCAATTTACGGAAGGCTTCTACCGCTTGTACGCGCTGATCGAAGTCCAGCGCCGAACCCGGCTTCAGAGCACGCACCGACAGGTAAGTCCCGACATCAACCCCTTCGTCTTCGTAACGGGCACGCAGACGGTCGAAGATGAACTCCAGCACCGAATCGTTGAGGCCGGCAACCTTGACCTTGGTACCGAACGCATTCACGGCAAACGCCACGGCATCGTTCAAGTCGAGGTCGAGCTTCTTGTCGATCAGGATGCGCAACACACCCAGCGCTGCACGGCGCAAGGCGTACGGGTCTTTGCTACCGGTTGGCAGCATGCCGATACCGAAAATGCCCACCAACGTGTCAAGCTTGTCAGCGATGGCCACGGCCGCACCGGTCAGGGTGGTCGGCAGTTCAGCGCCGGCACCGCGCGGCATGTACTGCTCGTTCAGCGCCAGAGCGACTTCTTCCGGCTCGCCGTCGTTGAGGGCGTAGTAGTAACCGGCGACACCTTGCATCTCCGGGAACTCACCGACCATCTCGGTCGCCAGGTCGCACTTGGACAGCAGGCCTGCACGGGAAGCCCATGCGGCGTTACCGCCAATGCGTTGGGCGATGAACGCAGCGAGTTTGGAAACGCGCTCGGCCTTGTCATAAACGCTGCCGAGTTTTTCCTGGAACACCACGTTCTGCAGGCGCAGGTTGAAGTCTTCGAGTTTCTGCTTCTTGTCTTGCTTGAAGAAGAACTCGGCGTCGGTCAGGCGTGGGCGAACCACTTTCTCGTTACCGGCGATGATCTGTTGCGGGTCTTTGCTTTCGATGTTGGCCACGGTGATGAAACGTGGCAGCAACTTGCCGTCGGCATCCAGCAGGCAGAAGTACTTCTGGTTGTCCTGCATGGTGGTGATCAGGGCTTCTTGCGGCACGTCGAGGAAACGCTCTTCGAACGAGCACACCAGCGGCACCGGCCATTCAACCAGCGCGGTCACTTCGTCGAGCAGCGCTGGCGGCACGATCGCCGTCCCTTCCTGCATCGTCGCCAGCTCTTCGACGCGCTTGCTGATCAGTTCGCGACGCTCGTTTGCGTCGGCGAGTACGTAAGCAGCACGCAGGTCGGTCAGGTAGTTGGCCGGCGAGGTGATGCGCACGCTTTCCGGGTGATGGAAGCGGTGACCACGGGAATCGCGGCCGGACTTCTGGGCGAGGATGGTGCAATCGATGACCTGGTCACCGAGCAGCATCACCAGCCACTGGGTCGGACGAACGAATTCTTCCTTGCGAGCACCCCAGCGCATGCGCTTGGGAATTGGCAGGTCGTTCAGGGAATCTTCGACGATGGTCGGCAGCAGGCTCGCGGTCGGTTTGCCGGCGATGCTTTGGCTGTAACGCAGTTTTGGGCCGCTCTGATCGATTTCGCTCAGGTCGACGCCGCACTTCTTGGCAAAACCCAAAGCTGCTTGAGTCGGGTTGCCTTCGGCATCGAACGCGGCCTGACGTGGCGGGCCATCGAGGTTGATGCTGCGATCCGGCTGCTGAGTCGCCAGATCGGTGATCAGCACAGCCAGACGACGTGGCGCGGCGTAGACGGTTTTGGTCTCGTAGTTCAGGCCAGCGGCTTGCAGGCCCTTGTCGATACCGGCCAGGAACGCGTCGGCCAGGGTGTTCAGGGCTTTGGGTGGCAGTTCTTCGGTGCCCAGTTCAACCAGAAAATCTTGAGCACTCATTGTGCAGCCTCCAGCTTGGCCAGTACTTCATCACGCAGGTCTGGAGTCGCCATCGGGAAGCCCAGCTTGGCGCGAGCCAGCAGATAGGCTTGCGCAACGGAACGCGCCAGGGTGCGCACTCGCAGAATGTATTGCTGACGCGCGGTCACCGAGATTGCCCGGCGCGCATCCAGCAGATTGAAGGTGTGGGAGGCCTTCAACACCATTTCGTAGCTCGGCAACGGCAGCGGCTGGTCGAGTTCGATCAGGCGCTTGGCTTCGCTTTCGTAGAAGTCGAACAGTTCGAACAGCTTCTCGACGTTGGCGTGTTCGAAGTTGTAGGTCGACTGCTCCACTTCGTTCTGGTGGAACACGTCGCCGTAGGTCACTTTGCCCATCGGGCCGTCCGCCCAGACCAGGTCGTAGACCGAGTCCACCCCTTGCAGGTACATGGCCAGGCGCTCAAGACCGTAAGTGATCTCGCCGGTCACCGGGTAGCACTCGATGCCGCCCGCTTGCTGGAAGTAGGTGAACTGCGTTACTTCCATGCCGTTGAGCCAGACTTCCCAGCCGAGGCCCCAGGCGCCCAGTGTTGGCGATTCCCAGTTGTCTTCAACGAAGCGAATGTCGTGGACCAGCGGGTCCAGGCCGACATGCTTGAGGGAGCCCAGGTACAGTTCCTGAAAGTTGTCCGGGTTCGGCTTCAGCACGACCTGGAACTGGTAGTAGTGCTGCAGACGGTTCGGGTTTTCGCCGTAGCGGCCGTCAGTCGGGCGACGACTGGGCTGCACATAAGCGGCGTTCCAGGTTTCCGGGCCAATGGCGCGCAGAAACGTGGCAGTGTGGAAAGTCCCGGCGCCTACTTCCATATCGTAGGGCTGAAGTACCACACAACCTTGCTCGGCCCAGTATTGCTGGAGGGCGAGGATCAAGTCTTGGAAGGTACGCACGGCTGGCGTAGGCTGGCTCACGAAATTCACCTGTTTCTTGGGCTGCGATTTAAAGAGCGGGAGTATACCCGATTCGGTCCAGCGCACGCCCCCTGGAGCCTTATGCCACGCTGCTTTTGGTGTTCCGAAGATCCGCTGTACATGGCTTATCACGATCAGGAGTGGGGCACGCCGCTACGCGATGCGCAGGGTTTGTTCGAGTTGCTTTTGCTCGAAGGGTTCCAGGCCGGCCTTTCCTGGATCACCGTGCTGCGTAAACGTGAGCGATATCGCGAGGTGCTGTTCGGCTTCGACGTACAACGGGTGGCGCAGATGAGCGACGCCGAAATCGATGAATTGATGCTCGATCCGGGCATTATTCGCAATCGCCTCAAACTCAATGCGGCCCGGCGCAATGCTCAGGCCTGGCTGGCGCTGGAGGATCCGGTGGCGTTTCTCTGGTCCTTCGTCGACGGCAAGCCTGTGATCAACCATTTCAAGGACCGCAGCGAAGTGCCGGCCGTGACGCCGACCGCCGTGGAGATGAGCAAAAGCCTGAAAAAGGCCGGCTTCACGTTCGTCGGCCCGACTATTTGTTACGCGCTGATGCAGGCCTCGGGCATGGTCATGGATCACACCCAGGATTGCGATCGCTACGCGGCGCTGGCGAACGGCGGTTAGAATAGCCGCCTCGCGCACAGCACAAGATCAGGAGTGACCTGTGGATAAGTTTAAAGGCGCCTTGTTGGTAGGCGCTCTGCGGCTGTTTGCCCTACTCCCGTGGCGGGCAGTGCAGGCAGTGGGCTCGGCCATCGGCTGGTTCATGTGGAAAACCCCCAACCGTTCCCGCGATGTGGTGCGGATCAACCTCGCCAAGTGTTTCCCGGACATGGACCCGGTCGAGCGTGAGCGGCTGGTAGGCCAGAGCCTGAAAGACATTGGCAAGTCGCTGACCGAAAGTGCCTGCGCCTGGATCTGGCCGGCTCAGCGCTCCATTGATCTGGTGCGTGAAGTCGAAGGTCTCGACGTATTAAAGGACGCCCTCGCCTCCGGCAAAGGGGTCGTCGGCATCACCAGTCACCTGGGCAACTGGGAAGTGTTGAACCACTTCTATTGCAACCAGTGCAAACCGATCATTTTCTATCGCCCGCCCAAGTTGAAAGCGGTGGACGATTTGCTGCGCAAGCAACGGGTGCAACTGGGCAACCGCGTGGCCGCTTCCACCAAGGAAGGTATCCTCAGCGTCATCAAGGAAGTGCGCAAAGGTGGTGCAGTGGGCATTCCCGCTGACCCGGAACCGTCCGAATCCGCCGGGATTTTCGTGCCGTTCTTCGCCACTCAGGCCCTGACCAGCAAATTCGTACCGAACATGCTCGCCGGCGGCAAAGCGGTCGGCGTGTTTCTGCATGCGCTACGTCTGCCGGACGGTTCGGGTTACAAAGTGATCCTCGAAGCCGCGCCAGAAGCCATGTACAGCACCGATACCGAGACGTCCTGCGCAGCCATGAGCCAAGTGGTCGAGCGCTATGTGCGGGCGTATCCGAGCCAGTACATGTGGAGCATGAAGCGCTTCAAGAAGCGTCCGCCGGGTGAAGAACGCTGGTATTGAGTTGATTGGCATGATCTGTGGATAACCTTGAGGCCAGGGTTATCCACAACCGTTCAATAAAGGGCGCAGAAGATGTCCGAACACCGCAAATCGTTTCGCATCAAGATCAGTCACCACAGCTTCGGCGAATGCCTGGGCCAGACGCGTAACCTGTCGACGACAGGCGTCTACGTCAAGCATCCGGGCCTGTCGACATTGCCCAAGGGCGCGGTGGTATACGGTCAGGTGCAGGACTTACCCACAGGCGCGCCGCGGGTGCGCATGGAGGTGGTGCTGGTGGATGCCGAGGGCATTGGCCTGCGATACCTCTGATCAGTGAGCCTGACGCTCAAGCTTCTTCAGAAACACGGTCATTTCCTTTTCGGCCTGCTTGTCGCCATGGGCGCGAGCGGCTTCCAGACCCTGTTCCCACGCCTGACGTGCGGATGCGAAATCCTTAAGCCCCAGATGGGCCTTGCCCAATAGCTTCCAGGCCGCTGAATACTTCGGATCAAATTCGACGCAACGCTGGAAATGCTCAGCGGCCTTGGCGTTTTCCCCAAGGTCCAGATAACCCTTGCCCAGCCCAAAGCGCAGCAATGAGTTATCCACACCCTTGGCGAGCATTTTTTCCAGGGATTCGATCATGGTGAATTCCTTATTCGGGTGTCTCAGGGAGGGATCTGTTTTCGTGAGATCGCCTTCGCGAGCAGGCTCGCTCCCACAGTTGATCTTCAGTGAACACAGATTTTGTGTACGGCAAAAATCCATTGTGGGAGCGAGCCTGCTCGCGAAGAGGCCCGTCCCGCCACCGCAAATCCCGGATCAGAAGAAGCTAAGTCCCACATGGAACAACTTTTCCACATCCCGAATATGCTTCTTATCCACAAGGAACAGAATCACATGGTCGCCCGCCGCGATCACGGTATCGTCGTGGGCAATGATCACCTCTTCGTCACGGATGATTGCGCCGATGGTGGTGCCCGGCGGCAGGCCAATGTTCTCAATGCACTTGCCGATGACCTTACTCGACTTTTCATCGCCATGGGCAATCGCCTCGATGGCTTCCGCCGCGCCCCGGCGCAATGAGTGCACGCTGACGATATCGCCGCGACGCACGTGGGCCAGCAAGGTGCCGATGGTCGCCAATTGCGGGCTGATGGCGATGTCGATGTCGCCGCCCTGGATCAGGTCGACATAGGCCGGGTTGTTGATGATGGTCATCACCTTCTTCGCGCCCAGGCGCTTGGCCAGCAGCGACGACATGATGTTGGCTTCGTCGTCGTTGGTCAGGGCCAGGAAAAGGTCGGCGTCGGCGATGTTCTCTTCCAGCAGCAGATCCCGATCTGAAGCGCTGCCTTGCAGGACCACGGTGCTGTCGAGGGTGTCCGAGAGATGACGGCAGCGCGCCGGGTTCATCTCGATGATCTTCACTTGGTAACGGCTTTCGATAGCCTCGGCCAAACGCTCACCGATCTGCCCGCCGCCGGCGATGACGATGCGTTTGTAGCTCTCATCGAGGCGGCGCATTTCGCTCATCACGGCGCGAATATTCGCCTTGGCGGCGATGAAAAAGACTTCGTCGTCTGCCTCGATCACCGTATCGCCCTGCGGCAGGATCGGCCGATCACGACGAAAAATCGCCGCCACACGGGTTTCGACATTCGGCATGTGTTCACGCAACTGACGCAGTTGCTGACCCACCAGCGGGCCGCCGTAGTACGCCTTGACCGCCACCAATTGGGCTTTGCCTTCGGCGAAGTCGATCACCTGCAAGGCGCCCGGATGCTGGATCAGGCGCTTGATGTAATTGGTGACCACTTGCTCCGGGCTGATCAGCACGTCCACCGGAATCGCGTCATTGTCGAACAACTCGGAGCGAGTCAGGTAGGCGGCTTCGCGAACCCGGGCGATTTTGGTCGGCGTGTGAAACAGGGTGTGGGCGACTTGGCAGGCCACCATGTTGGTTTCGTCGCTGTTGGTCACCGCCACCAGCATGTCGGCGTCGTCCGCGCCGGCCTGACGCAGCACTGTCGGCAGTGAACCGCGGCCTTGCACGGTGCGGATGTCCAGCCGATCACCGAGGTCGCGCAGGCGTTCGCCGTCGGTGTCGACCACGGTGATGTCGTTGGCCTCGCTGGCCAAGTGTTCTGCCAGCGAACCGCCGACCTGCCCTGCGCCGAGGATGATGATTTTCATCCAGTCACTCCCTTAAAACCCATTAACCGCGCGCGGCGGCGATCTTGATCAGCTTGGCGTAGTAGAACCCGTCGTGGCCGCCGTCCTGGGCCAGCAATTGGCGACCGTGAGGCTGCTTGATACCGGCTTGAGTGGCGAGGTCCAGTTCACGGGCGCCCGGCGTACGAGCGAGGAAGGCTTCGATCACTTCGGTGTTCTCGGTCGGCAGCGTCGAGCAGGTGGCGTAAAGCAGGATGCCGCCGACCTCCAAAGTTATCCACATGGCATCGAGCAGCTCACCTTGCAGCACCGCCAGCGCAGCGATGTCGTCGGGTTGACGAGTCAGCTTGATGTCCGGGTGACGACGAATCACACCGGTGGCCGAGCACGGCGCGTCCAGCAGAATGCGTTGGAACGGCTTGCCGTCCCACCAGGTGGCGGTGTCGCGGCCGTCGGCGGCGATCAGTTCGGCGCTCAGGCCCAGGCGTGCGAGGTTTTCCCGCACCCGCACTAGACGCTTGGCTTCCAGGTCCACCGCCACCACGCCGGCGAGTGCCGGCTCGGCTTCAAGGATGTGGCAGGTCTTGCCGCCCGGTGCGCAGCAGGCGTCCAGCACCCGTTGGCCCGGTGCCAGGTCGAGCAGATCGGCGGCCAGTTGCGCGGCTTCGTCCTGCACGCTGATCCAGCCTTCGGCGAAACCCGGCAGGCTGCGCACGTCGGCAGCGGCTTCGAGAATGATGCCGTCCTGACTGTAAACGCATGGCGTGGCGGCGATGCCGGCGTCGGTCAGCAACCCGAGGTAAGCATCGCGGCTGTGATGACGACGGTTGACCCGCAGGATCATCGGCGGATGCGCGTTGTTCGCCGCACAAATGGCTTCCCATTGTTCAGGCCAGAAGGCTTTCAGGGATTTTTGCAGCCAGCGCGGGTGGGCGGTGCGCACGACCGGGTCGTGTTCCAGCTCGGCCAGCAGCGCTTCGCTTTCACGCTGGGCGCGGCGCAGCACGGCGTTGAGCAAGGCCTTGGCCCAGGGCTTTTTCAGCTTGTCGGCGCAACCCACGGTTTCACCGATGGCGGCATGGGCCGGAACCCGGGTGTAGAGCAACTGGTAGAGACCGACCAGCAACAGCGCTTCGACATCGGCATCGGCTGCCTTGAACGGCTTCTGCAGCAACTTGGCCGCCAGCGCCGACAAACGCGGCTGCCAGCGCGCGGTGCCGAATGCCAAGTCTTGAGTGAAGCCGCGGTCGCGGTCTTCGACCTTGTCCATTTGCGTCGGCAGGGAACTGTTGAGTGAGGCTTTTCCGTTAAGAACAGCAGCAAGTGCCTTGGCGGCGGCCAGACGTGGATTCATTGAGCGTCCGCCGCTTGACCGAGGACGGTGCCGACGGCGAATTTCTCACGACGGCTGTTGAACAAGTCGCTGAAGTTCAGCGCCTTGCCGCCGGGCAATTGCAGACGAGTCAGACACAGGGCTTGCTCACCGCAGGCGACGATCAAACCATCCTTGCTGGCGCTGAGGATTTCCCCCGGTTCGCCCTGCCCTTCAGCGAGGTTGGCGGCCAGGACTTTCAGCGCTTCGCCGTTCAGCGTGCTGTGGGTAATCGGCCATGGATTGAAGGCGCGAACCAGGCGTTCCAGCTCAACCGCCGGGCGACTCCAGTCGATGCGCGCTTCGTCCTTGTTCAATTTGTGAGCATAAGTGGCGAGGCTGTCGTCCTGCACTTCGCCTTCCAAAGTGCCCGCAGCGAGGCCGGCAATCGCCTGAATCACGGCTGGCGGACCCATTTCGGCCAGACGGTCGTGGAGGCTGCCACCGGTGTCTTCACTGGTGATCGGCGTAGTGACTTTCAGCAGCATCGGCCCGGTGTCGAGGCCCAGTTCCATGCGCATCACGGTCACGCCGCTTTCGCTGTCACCCACTTCGACGGCACGCTGGATCGGCGCCGCACCGCGCCAGCGTGGCAGCAAGGAGGCGTGGCTGTTGATGCAACCCAGGCGCGGAATATCCAGCACCACTTGCGGCAGGATCAGGCCGTAGGCGACCACCACCAGCAAGTCCGGTTTGAGCGCGGCCAGTTCAGCCTGAGCGTCTTCGTTGCGCAGCGTCGGCGGTTGCAGCACAGGAATGTTGTTTTCCAGAGCCAACTGCTTGACCGGGCTGGGCATCAGTTTTTGCCCGCGACCCGCCGGACGGTCCGGTTGGGTGTAGACCGCGACGATCTCATAAGGGCTGTCGAGCAGGGCCTTGAGGTGATCGGCGGCGAATTCCGGGGTGCCGGCAAAGACGATGCGCAGTGGCTCAGTCATTCAAAAGGTCTCGCAAAAGAAAAAGGCTTGCCGCAGCAAGCCTTTGAAAGGAGGGCATCAAGCGTTCTGGCGATGGAGCTTTTCCAGTTTCTTCTTGATTCGGTCGCGTTTGAGACTGGACAGGTAGTCAACGAACAATTTGCCGTTCAGGTGGTCGCATTCATGCTGGATGCACACCGCGAGCAGGCCTTCGGCGATCAGTTCGTAAGGCTGGCCGTCGCGGTCCAGGGCCTTGATCTTGACCTTCTGTGGGCGATCCACGTTTTCGTAGAAGCCCGGCACCGAGAGGCAGCCTTCCTGATATTGCTCCATCTCGTCGGTCAGGGTTTCGAACTCGGGGTTGATGAACACCCGTGGTTCGCTGCGGTCTTCGGAGAGGTCCATCACGACGATACGTTTGTGCACGTTGACCTGGGTCGCGGCGAGGCCGATGCCTGGCGCTTCATACATTGTTTCAAACATGTCATCGACCAACTGACGCACTTCGTCGTCCACTACGGCCACAGGTTTGGCGATAGTGCGCAGGCGCGAATCGGGGAATTCGAGGATGTCTAAAATGGCCATAAGCTTAATTGCTGCACGTTTGAGGTAATGTCGGGTCGATGGCCTGGCGGGTCCGAAGATGCAGGCTACCGTTGTAAAACGTAGCTTCCTGCTCTTTTTGGTAAAGAGTCGGGAGCGAGCCACGAGGGCTCTGGCGTTCTACGCGAATGCACATAATAAAGGGATTCACCGCATGAGGAAATCACTACTCGCCTTGCTCCTTCTGGCCTCGGCCGGTTTGGCGCACGGGCAAGTGCAACTCAAGGAAGGTTTTCCACAGCAATACACCGTGGTATCGGGTGACACACTCTGGGACATATCGGGGAAATACCTTCGTGAACCGTGGAAATGGCCGGAACTCTGGCAGGCCAATCCACAGATCGAAAACCCCAATCTCATTTACCCCGGCGACTCGCTGTCGCTGGTCTACGTCAACGGGCAGCCACGCCTGACCCTCAATCGCGGCGCTTCCCGGGGCACCATCAAGCTGTCGCCACGCATCCGCAGTAGCCCGGTTGCCGATGCGATCCCGAGCATTCCGCTGCAATCGATCAACAGCTTTCTGCTGAGCAACCGCATCGTCGATAAGGTCGAGGACTTCGACAAGGCGCCTTATATCGTCGCTGGCGATGCCGAACGCGTACTCAGTGGCACCGGTGACCGAATCTTCGCTCGCGGCCACTTCGACCCGGCTCAGCCGGTTTACGGCATCTTCCGTCAGGGCAAGGCCTACACCGATCCTGTCAGTAAAGAATTTTTGGGGATCAATGCCGATGACATCGGCGGTGGCGAGATTGTGGCCACCGAAGGCGACGTCGCCACCCTGGCGCTGCAACGCACCACTCAGGAAGTTCGCCTCGGCGACCGCTTGTTCAGCGGTGAAGAGCGCTCCATCAACTCAACCTTCATGCCCAGTGCGCCCAAAACCGAGATCAACGGGTTGATCATCGACGTGCCGCGCGGGGTTACCCAAATTGGCGCGCTGGACGTGGTCACGCTGAACAAGGGCCAGCGCGATGGCCTGGCCGAAGGCAATGTGTTGGTGGTGATGAAAACCGGCGAAACCGTGCGTGACCGGATCACCGGTCAGCCATTGAAAATCCCGGATGAGCGCGCCGGCTTGCTGATGGTTTTCCGCACCTACGACAAGCTCAGCTACGGGCTGGTGCTCAACGCATCACGCTCCCTGGCGGTGCTGGACAAGGTGCGAAATCCTTAACAGGCTCCACAAGTTACCAACAGAGTTATCCACAGCTTATTCCCGTTTGAACGGGGCTCATAACGATCAAGGATGATCCATGTCGCTGTCTGCTTTTGCACCGGTTTCCCCTGCGGAACTGGAAGCTCGTTTACGTTTGCATCGCCTGCCGGAACTCGGTCCTGCGCGATTCAAGAAATTGCTTGAGGCCTTCGGCTCGGCGTCCAAAGCTATCAGCGCGCCGGCCAGTGCCTGGCGTTCGTTGGGTTTGCCCCTCGCTTGCGCGGAGGCCAGGCGCTCCAGTGAAATCCGTGATGGCGCGAGCCATGCATTGGCCTGGTTAGAGCGTCCGGGCCAACATTTACTGATGTGGGACCAATCTGACTATCCGGCACTGTTGGCGGAAATCAGTGATGCGCCGCCGCTGTTATTCGTGGCGGGCGATCCCGGCATTCTGGAAAAACCGCAGCTGGCGATGGTCGGCAGCCGTCGCGCTTCGCGGCCGGGCTTGGACACCGCCGCCGCCTTTTCCCGCAGTCTGGCCGGCGCCGGTTTTGTCATTACCAGCGGTTTGGCACTGGGCATTGATGCCGCCGCGCATCAAGCCGCTTTGGACGTGGGGGGGCGAACGGTCGGTGTACTTGGCACGGGACTTGAAAAGTTTTATCCACAGCGTAATCGACGACTGGCAGACGCCATGATCGCCTCGGGCAGCGCAGTGCTTTCGGAGTTCCCGCTGGACGCCGGGCCGACCGCCAGTAACTTCCCCCGGCGCAATCGAATCATCAGCGGTTTATCCCTGGGCGTGCTGGTGGTCGAGGCGAGTGTCGCCAGCGGTTCGTTGATCACCGCGAGGCTGGCGGCGGAACAAGGGCGCGAGGTGTATGCAATCCCAGGCTCGATTCATCACCCGGGCGCAAAGGGTTGTCATCAGCTGATCCGCGACGGCGCGGTGCTGGTAGAAACCATCGAGCATATCCTCGAAGCGTTGCGCGGCTGGCAGCATTTGCCATTATCCACAGCGACACCAGCGGTGACACATCCGTTGCTCATGCTGCTGCATGCCGCGCCCCACACCAGTGAAGCGTTGTCCGTCACCAGCGGCTGGGCCTTGCCGAAAGTGCTGGCAGCGCTGACGGAGCTGGAAATGGACGGCCGTGCGGTCTGCGAAAGCGGGCGCTGGTTTGCGCGGGTGAGCTAGGTTTTATAAGGAAGATCGGTAAACTGCGCAGAGCCTTATTCCGGAGAGTTTTTCATGGTCAACAATTGGCGTGTGCAACAAGCCGCGCAAGCCATTCGCGCAGGGGCGGTGATTGCCTATCCAACCGAGGCAGTCTGGGGCCTGGGTTGCGACCCGTGGGACGAAGAAGCGGTAGAACGTCTGCTGCTGCTCAAGGGTCGGTCGGTGGATAAGGGCCTGATTCTGGTCGCCGACAACATTCGCCAGTTCGATTTTCTCTTCGAAGACTTCCCTGAACTGTGGATGGATCGCATGGCCAGCACCTGGCCGGGGCCGAATACCTGGCTGGTGCCGCATCAGAATCTGTTGCCGCAGTGGATTACGGGTGTGCACGAGACGGTGGCGTTGCGGGTCAGCGATCACCCGTTGGTGCGGGATTTGTGCGCGGTGGTCGGGCCGCTGGTTTCGACCTCGGCCAATCCACAGGGCCGGCCGGCGGCGCGCACACGGATTCGCGTGGAGCAGTATTTCCGTGGGCAGGTTGATTTGGTGCTGGGTGGGAATTTAGGTGGTCGCAAGAACCCGAGCGTGATCCGGGATCTCGCGACCGGGAACGTAATTCGCCCGGATTGAGACCGCAGTGCGGCCATTCGCGAGCAGGCTCGCTCCCACATTGATTTTCAGTGGACACGAGATTTGTGTTCAACACCGATCCTGTGGGAGCGGGCTTGCTCGCGAAGAGGCCCTCAAGGCAACAGAACAGTCGAACCAGTCGTACGCCGCGCCGACAACTCGGTCTGCGCCTGCGCCGCTTCGGCCAATGGATACTTCTGGCTGATGTCCACCTTCAGCTTGCCGCTGATGATCATCTCGAACAGTTCATCCGCCATTCGCTGCAAGTTCTCGGCGTTATTGGCGTAGGTCGCGAGCGTAGGCCGGGTCACGTACAACGAACCCTTTGCCGAGAGAATCCCCAGGTTCACCCCGTCTACCGCACCCGACGCATTGCCGAAGCTCACTACCAGCCCGCGAGGCGCCGCGCTATCAAGCGAAGTCAGCCAAGTGTCCTTGCCCACGCCGTCGTACACCACCGGGACTTTTTTCCCGTCAGTCAATTCCAGTACACGCTGTGCGACGTTTTCATGACTGTAATCGATGGTTGCCCAAGCGCCGTTGGCCATGGCCAGTGCGGCTTTCTCCGGTGAGCTGACCGTGCCGATCAACTTCACGCCCAAGGCCTTTGCCCACTGGCAGGCCAGGGAACCGACGCCACCCGCGGCAGCGTGAAACAGGATGGTTTCGCCACCCTTGAGTTCATACGTCTGACGCAGCAGGTACTGCACGGTCAGGCCCTTGAGCATTACGCCCGCGGCCTGTTCGAAGCTGATCGCGTCCGGCAGGTGCACCAGATTGGTCTCCGGCAACACGTGAACGTCGCTGTAGGCGCCCAACGGACCGCTGCCGTACGCCACGCGATCACCCACTTTGAACCGGGTGACTTCACTGCCCACCGCCTCGACCACGCCCGCGCCTTCCGAGCCCAGGCCCGATGGCAGGGCTGGCGGCGCATAGAGGCCGCTGCGGTAATAGGTGTCGATGAAATTCAGGCCGATGGCCTTGTTAGTCACGCGAACCTGCTGCGGGCCGGGCTCGGCGGGTTGGTAATCGACATAATCGAGCACTTCAGGGCCGCCATGGGCGCGGAACTGGATACGCTTAGCCATCAGAACTCTCCTTAGGTCTTAGCTACTAGAGTTGTAGCGCGAAGCTCCCTATCGAACTCCCAAGCTTGATCTTCGTCAACTGCGGCAGGTCCATCTGCGATGTTATGCTACGCGCCCATTTGCGCCGGCCCCCGCTCCCATGGAGCGCCGCGTAGCTTTGCCCGATTCAAGGTGATGACATGACGACCCGCACCGAGGCCGTAAAAGCCTACCTGCTCGACCTGCAAGACCGCATTTGCGCGGCCCTCGAAGCTGAAGACGGCGGCACGCAGTTCGTCGAAGACGCCTGGACCCGGCCTGCCGGCGGTGGCGGTCGCACCCGGGTGATCGAAAACGGCGCGGTCATCGAAAAGGGCGGCGTCAACTTTTCCCACGTCTTCGGCAGCGGTCTCCCACCGTCCGCCAGCGCCCATCGCCCAGAACTGGCCGGCCGTGGCTTCGAAGCCCTTGGCGTCTCTTTGGTTATTCACCCGCACAACCCGTATGTGCCGACGTCCCACGCCAACGTGCGCTTTTTCATCGCTGAAAAAGAAGGCGAAGAACCGGTCTGGTGGTTCGGCGGTGGCTTCGACCTGACCCCTTATTACGGCAATGAAGAAGACTGCGTGCACTGGCACCGCGTCGCCGAGCAGGCCTGCGCGCCGTTCGGTCCGGATGTTTACTCGCGCTACAAGGCCTGGTGCGACAGCTACTTCCACATCAAGCATCGCCACGAGCCGCGCGGCATCGGCGGCCTGTTCTTCGATGACTTGAACGAGTGGGACTTCGACACCAGCTTCGCCTTCATGCGTGCCATCGGTGATGCGTTCATCGACGCCTACCTGCCGATCGTGCAGCGCCGCAAAAATGATGCGTTTACCGCCAAACAGCGTGAGTTTCAGGAATTCCGCCGTGGGCGCTACGTTGAATTCAACCTGGTCTACGACCGCGGTACGCTGTTCGGTCTGCAATCGGGCGGGCGTACCGAGTCGATTCTGATGTCTCTGCCGCCGCAAGTACGCTGGAGCTACGACTGGAAAGCCGAGCCGGGCAGCGAAGAAGCACGGCTGACCGAGTACTTCCTGCAAGACCGCGATTGGTTGGCCAAGGCCTGAACGAGGAATCCTGATGGACCGTTATGTCGTATTCGGTAACCCGATTGGCCACAGCAAGTCGCCGCTGATCCACCGTCTATTCGCCGAGCAGACGGCTCAAAAACTGGACTACAGCACGTTGCTGGCGCCCCTCGACGATTTTTCCACGTGCGCCCGGACGTTTTTCCTCGAAGGCCGCGGAGCGAATGTGACGGTGCCGTTCAAGGAAGAGGCCTATCGTCTGGCGAACAGTCTGACGGCACGGGCGCAGCGCGCCGGTGCGGTGAACACCCTGAGCAAACTGGCCGATGGCAGCCTGCTGGGCGACAACACCGATGGCGCCGGACTGGTGCGGGACCTGACGGTCAACGCCGGTTTCAGCCTCAAGGGCAAACGCATCCTGCTGCTCGGTGCTGGCGGCGCGGTGCGCGGCGCACTGGAGCCGTTGCTGGCTGAGCAACCCGCCTCGGTGGTCATCGCCAACCGCACGGTGGAAAAAGCCGAACTGTTGGCGGAATTGTTCGCGGACTTGGGGCCGGTGTCGGCCAGTGGTTTTGATTGGTTGAAGGAGTCGGTCGATCTGATCATCAACGCGACGTCCGCCAGTCTGTCAGGGGAAGTACCGCCGATTGCCAGCAGTTTGATCGAGCCGGGCAAGACGGTGTGCTACGACATGATGTACGGCAAGGAGCCGACCTCGTTCTGCCGTTGGACCAGTGAACATGGTGCGGCGGTGTCGATGGATGGCTTGGGGATGCTCGCGGAACAAGCGGCAGAAGCCTTCTTCCTGTGGCGCGGTGTGCGCCCGGATACGGCGCCGGTGCTCGCCGAACTTCGCCGCCAGTTGGCCCTTTAAAAGCTTCGCGAGCAGGCTCGCTCCCACAGGGGATCACCGAAAACCTGTGGGAGCGAGCCTGCTCGCGAATGGCTGCGATACCGATTCCGGATCAGTCTTCGAACCTTATGGGACATTTCTCCGCGCCTTCCAGCTTCCTCAATTCTTCCACCACCTGCGGCCGTGCACGCCGCAGGGTCAGGCTGCGATCCTGCCGCAGCAGCCGTCGCGCTTCCTGGTGCAGCATCTCCACGCCTGAATAGTCGATGAAATTGATCTGCTGCGCTTCAATCACCACGCGCGCGCCGTGCATTCGTTGCAGGCGTACTTGCAGGTAATGGCTGGCGCCAAAAAAGATCGAACCACCAACCCGAAGAATGTCTTCATCCCCATCTCGCCAATGCTGAACACGCGGTTGCGAGGTGCGTTTGAGGTAGAAGAACAGCGAGGCCAGCACCCCGGCGTAGATCGCAGTCTGCAATTCCAGCAGCAGCGTGGCGACACAGGTCAGCGCCATGACCAGGAACTCGGCGCGGCTGACCCGCAACAACGCGCGAATGCCGCGATGATCCACCAGCCCCCAGGCGATCAACAGAATGCTGCCGGCCATGGCCGGGATCGGAATGTTCGCGATCAAATTCGCGCCGAAGATGGCGAACAACGCCACCCACACCGCCGAAAAAACGCCGGCCATCGGCGAGCAGGCACCTGCTTCGTAGCTCAGGCCGGAGCGGGTGAAAGAGCCGGCTGACAGCGATCCGGAAAAAAACGCACCGACCATGTTCGATAAACCCTGGGCGCGGACTTCCTGATTGGCGTCGAGCAACTGTTGGGAGCGGGCCGACAAGGATCGGGCGATTGACAGACTGGTGACCAGCCCGAGCATGCCCACTGCCACCGCGCTGGGTAGCAAGCGCAGAATCAGGTCCAGATCCAGCGGCAGCGGGCTGAAGGGCGGCAGTCGGCCGACAAATGCGCTGACCAACTTCACATGGCCAAACATCGATGGCCAGAGCCAGACCAGCAATCCGCTCAGCACCAGGGTGATCAATAGCGTCGGCCAGCGTGGCAACAGCAGTTTCAACACCACGCCCACCACGACAGTCGCCAAGCCCAGCATTAACGAAGGTTTATTCACTTCGCCGAGGTGACTGAACAGCATCATCAAACTGTTCAGCGCTGTTGCCTGGTTGGGCAATTCCAGCCCCAACAGATTCGGCAGTTGGCCGATGGCAATCACCACCGCCGCGCCGAGGGTGAAACCCAGTACTACCGAGTGCGAGACGAAATTCACCAAGGCACCGAAGCGCAGCAAACCGAGCAGCCACTGGAAAATGCCGGCAAGCAGCGTCAGCAACAGGATCAGGGTGACGTAGTCCTCTGACGCGGGAACGGCCAGCGGACTGACGCTGGCGTACAAGACAATAGAGATCGCCGCCGTAGGACCGCAGATCAAGTGCCACGAAGAGCCCCACAGACACGCGATCAGCACTGGGACAATCGCAGCGTACAGACCGTATTCAGGTGGGAGACCGGCGATCAGCGCGTAGGCAATGGATTGCGGCAACGCGAGAATCGCACCGCTGAGGCCGACGATCAGGTCACGACCGACGCTGGCGCGGGTTTGCCGGGGCATCCAGCTGAGGAAGGGGAAGAGCGAATGGCGGCTTGGGAAGGCCATGGGTCCTCTCGGGTGGGGGTTTGGGCAAGGGTAGCAGGGTGTGAGGAGTGTCAGATGAATCCACCCCTCACCCTAACCCTCTCCCCAAGGGGTAGAGGGGACTGACCGAGGTGTTCCTTCGAGCTACATCGACCTGAGATATCGAGTCGAACTCATGTTAGAACAGCATGAAGATCGGCCCCCTTTCCCCCTCTCCCCTCTGGGGAGAGGGCTGGGGTGAGGGGTGGATCCTGAGTCAGACACAATACTCAGGATCGATCCATCAAAGCTTCGCCTTCACCGCCCCCAACGCATCCTTCCCATCCACTGTCTTCACCCCATCCAGCCACTTATCCAATACCGCCGGATTAGCCTTGATCCACGCCTTGGCCGCATCAGCATTGCTGACCTTCTTGTTCACCACCTCGGCCATGATGCTGTTCTCCATTTCCTGGGTGAAACTCAGGTTGGTGAGCAGTTTGCCGACGTTCGGGCAGGCCTGTGCATAACCTTTGCGGGTCAGGGTGTAGACGCTGCCGGTGTCGCCGAAGTATTTCTCGCCGCCCTTCAGGTAATGCATTTTCAGTTGCACGTTCATCGGGTGCGGGGTCCAGCCGAGGAAGGTCACGAACTTCTGTTTCTTCACCGCGCGAGACACTTCCGCCAGCATTGCCTGCTCGCTGGACTCGACCAGTTTCCACTGACCCATGTCGAAGTCGTTCTTCTTGATGATTTCCTGCAAGGAGATGTTGGCGGGAGCGCCGGAGCCGATGCCGTAGATCTTCTTGTCGAACTTGTCGGCGTATTGGTTCAGGTCGGAAAAGTTATGCACACCCGCGTCCCAGACGTAATCCGGAACGGCGAGGGTGAATTCGGTGCCATCCAGGTTCTTCGCCAGTTGCGTGACATCGCCGGTGGCCACGAACTTGTCGTAGAAACCCTGTTGTGCCGGCATCCAGTTACCGAGAAACACGTCGACCTGACCATCTTTCAAGCCGCCAAAGGTGATCGGCACCGCCAGCGTGTCGACCTTGGCCTTGTAGCCCATGCCGTCCAGCAGAAACCCGGTGATGGCGTTGGTCGCGGCAATGTCGCTCCAGCCCGGGTCGGCCATTTTCACCGTCTCGCAACTCTGCTCGGCATACGCCGATGCACTGCCCAGAGCCAGAAGCCCGACCGTCATTGCTGTGGATAACCTACGCATGGCATTCCCCTTAACATTATTGGTTTTGGCAGGGTTGTGGATAACGTGCTTTACGCTCCAGATCGTCGAGGTCGATGTGGTTGCGCATGTACTGCTGACTGGCGTCCACCAGCGGCTGGTGATCCCAGCTCTTCAGTTTGCCGATGGTTAACGCATCGGCGACAAAACGTCGGCGCCGTTGGCTGGCGAGCACTTGTTGGTGGATCGCCGGGATATCCCATTTAGCCCGTGCTTCGGCGAAAAATTCTTCGAAAAGCGGCCGATGTTGCGGCGATTGACTGAGTTCTTCCTGTTCGCGCGGGTCGTTGTGTACATCGAAGAGTAGGCAAGGGTCGTCTTCGCTGTAGATGAATTTGTAGGCGCCACGGCGAATCATCATCAGCGGGCTGATAGTGCCTTCGGCCATGTACTCGCCGAAGACCTCGTCATGACCGCCCTGCCCTTGCAGGTGCGAGACCAGTGAGCGGCCATCCAGCGGCAGCCCCGGCTCCAGCGACCCGCCGGCCAGTTCGACGAAGGTCGGCAACAGATCGGCAGTCGAGACCGCCGCGCTGACCCGGCCAGCCCCGAATTGCCCCGGTGCACTGATCAACAGCGGCACGCGGGCGGCCATTTCGTACCAATGCATTTTGTACCAGAGCCCACGCTCGCCGAGCATGTCGCCGTGGTCGCCGGAAAACACAATGATGGTGTCATCGATCAGGCCGGTTTCCTCGAGTGTTTGCAGGAGTTTGCCGACGTTGCTGTCGATATAGCTGCACGCACCAAAGTACGCCCGACGCGCATCGCGAATCTTATCCACAGGCAGCGGTTTGTCCCACAGGTCGTAAACCTTGAGCAAACGCTGGGAGTGCGGATCAAGTTCGGTCTGCGCCGGGGTTTCAGGCAACGGGATGTCGGCGTCGTCGTACATATCCCAGAAAGCCTTGGGAATGGTGTACGGGTCGTGTGGGTGAGTCATCGAAACGGTCAGGCAGAACGGCTGATCGCCGTCCTCACGGATGTGATCGAACAAATACTGCTGGGCCTTGAACACCACCTCTTCGTCGAAATCCAGCTGATTGGTGCGTACGCACGGCCCGGCTTGCAGCACCGAAGACATGTTGTGAAACCAGGTTGGACGCACGTCTGGCTCGTCCCAGTTCACAGACCAGCCGTAATCGGCCGGGTAGATGTCGCTGGTCAGGCGTTCTTCATAGCCGTGCAGCTGATCCGGTCCGCAGAAATGCATCTTGCCCGACAGCGCGGTGCGGTAGCCGAGTCGACGCAGGTAGTGAGCATAAGTCGGTACATCGGCGGGGAAATCGGCCGCGTTGTCGTAGGCGCCGATCTTGCTCGGCAACTGACCGCTGACCAGGGTAAAACGCGACGGCGCGCACAATGGGCTATTGCAATAAGCGGCGTCGAACACCACGCCTTGGGCGGCGAGGCGGCTGAGATTCGGCAGTTTGATGGGCGAAGGACCGTAAAACGGCAACATTGGCGCGGCCATCTGATCGGCCATGATGAAAAGAATATTCTTGCGCTTCATGTGATCGCGGCATTCCATAGTGAATATTTATGCGAGAGTGCTGCGATCGAGCATGTAGCCCACGCAACTTGTGGTAAAGCCCATGCACGGCAATGACTAGGATAAGCACAGCTTATGTATGATGCCCTCGGTGATTTGTCTCTGGATTTGCTTCGCGCTTTTGAAGCGGCGGCCCGTCAACGCAGCTTCACGGCGGCCGCAGTGGAGCTTGGCACCACGCAACCGGCCATCAGCCAACAGATCAAACGGTTGGAAGAACAACTCGGGACGCGGCTGTTCGACCGGATCTATCGCGGCATCGAACTGACCGAGGCCGGGACGATCCTGTTTGAGCAGGTTCAGCTCGGATTGCAGAACATCGATTCAGGATTGAGCGCGATCAGCGCACAGCACCAGCATGAAGTGTTGCAGGTCGCCACCGATTTCGCCTTCGCCGCGTATTGGCTGATGCCGCGGCTGCACCGCTTTCATGCCGCCAATCCTCAGGTGGATGTCAGTCTGGTCACCAGCGAACGCAGCCTCAACATGCTGCGCACCGATATTGATGTGGCAGTGTTGTTTGGTGATGGCCGATTCAAACAGGGCGAAAGCCATTGGCTGTTCAGCGAGGAAGTATTTCCGGTGTGCAGCCCGCTGCTGTTGAAGGATCGTCCCCTGCCCTTGCCCTCCCAGTCATTGCTCGAGTTCCCGCTGCTGCACCTTCGAGGCGAAAACAGCAGCAACTGGTTCGACTGGAGCGGCGTGTTTCGTGAGTTGGGGATTGCTTCTGCGCCAGCGCCCGGGCAATTGCGCTTCGACAATTACACGCTGTTGATTCAAGCGGCGATTGGCGGCCAAGGTGTGGCGATTGGATGGCGGCACCTTGTGGATAACTTGCTTGCGCAGGGATTGTTATGCCGACCGATTGCGGAAACGGTGATTTCCAGGCTCGGCTATTACGTGGTCCTGCCCCAGCGGAAACGGCGTGGAGCGCTGATTCAACAGTTTGTGGACTGGCTGATGGCTGAGCAGGCCAGCAGTGCGCAATCGTTGAACGGCCTGCCGCTGCCATCTATCGCTGTATAGCCTCGGTCGCGACGAAGGTCACGTGTTCGCCGACATGCAGGTTCAACCGCAATTCATCGGCAATCCCCACGGCCGCCCGGCTCAACCGTTCAAGCGGTTCGGCGAGGCCCGGCTCCAGGCTACTGCTGACGTGGCTGAAATGTTCGATGGTCAGCCCGGGCACCCCGCGCGGCGCATTCACCAGCGTCCAGTGCAGGGTGCTGCTTTGCAGGGCCTCGCGAATTTCTTCGGCGGCGTGGCGTTGAAGTTGATCTTCTATTTCCGGATCGTCCAATACCTCGAAATCGCCCACCAGAAATAACCGGGCAATTCCCGAGGCCTGCATGCCATCGATCAGAGCATCCACCGCCAGGACTTGCTCGACCGGGCCGGGCACGATGGATTTTTCCACGTGCTCGCTGTTCATCGGTAACCCGGGTGCATCCAGCAGACAGATCACCGATGAACAACCGGCGACGCTCTGCTTGACCCGCTTGGCGTCGAACAAATCGCCGCTCTTGGTCCGCAGTCCCGGGCGCGGCGCGAGCGCCGTCAAATCATCGAGAATCGCGATCACTTCATGTTGGCGCCGCAGCATTTCAGCCATCAGCGCACTGCCCAGGCTACTCATGGCACCATAAAGCACCACTTTCACCACCGGGGTTTCGGCATTTTTCATGGCCGTGCTCCGTTCTTCCTATCTATATGGCGTGTGACCTGTGGGAAACAGCGCCAGTTCGACTCGGTTTCAGAGGGTTTCAAATGCAGCGGATCAGGGGCTACCACGCGCATGTCTATTTCGATGCCAGCACCCTCCCACAGGCGCGAGCCTTGTGTGAGCAGGCGGCGCAATTGTTTCCAGTGAAGATGGGCCGCGTCCATGAACTACCGGTGGGCCCACACCCGGACTGGAGCTGCCAGTTGGCTTTCGAGCCGCAATACATCGGCGACGTGCTGCCCTGGCTTGCGCTCAACCGCAAGGGTTTGGTGGTGTTCCTGCACCCGGACACCGGCGACGATCTGCTCGACCACACCGAGCATGCCATCTGGATGGGCGCGATTCGCCCGCTGGATCTGTCTATTTTTTGATCAGTTTACAACTGTTCCTCGGGTTCGCCGGGCAAATGTTCGTCCAGATGCAGCCAGGGCAGTCGGTTGTCAGTCCAGATATGCCTTTCGGCGGGTGCGTGCTCGGGATGATCGAGGGTGGCGATGGTCACGTCGATGCTGTCCAGGCTCAGGTGCGTGACCAGCGCCAGTTGCGCCCCACAGTTTGAGCAGAAATACCGTACGCAGGTTGTCGAAGAGTCGTACTGCGCGGGTGTCCCTTTCACCCATTCAAAGGCTGACGCGGGCACGGTGATCCAGGTGGTCACAATCCCGCCGCTGACCCGTCGGCAAATCGAACAATGACAGTGGGCGATGTCGTGCAAAGGCCCGCTGAATTGATAGCGCAGATGTCCGCAGTGGCAGCCGCCTGTATGAATGTCGGCCATGTTTTTTCCTCCTGCCCCGTATTCAGGGACTGTGAACCCGTCCGACGACCGGTTGCACATCGGGTCAATGCTTTCATTCGCGAAAGCTGGGTGAAAGCTTCCCCGATTAGGATCGCCCCACTACCGGCAGCAGACCGGTCGGCCAATGCCAGTGTTTTATCGCTCGCACAGCCCATTTAACAACAACAATGGTGATCCTGATGTCCGCTTCTACCCGCCGCTTCGCTGTCACTCCGCCCATACGCCTCGTGCTTCCCGTTCTGCGCTGACCCACCCGGTTCGCCCATTCCCTAGCCGCGCTATGCCTGGAGTATTCCTATGCTGACTTTCCTTGGCTTTGCCATGGTCATCACGTTCATGTTCCTGATCATGACCAAGCGCCTGTCCGCGCTGATCGCTCTGATCATCATCCCGATCCTGTTCGCGCTGTTCGGTGGTTTTGCGCCGAAGATCGGCCCGATGATGCTCGAAGGCATCACCAAGCTCGCACCGACCGGTGTGATGCTGATGTTCGCCATTCTGTACTTCGCCTTGATGATCGATTCCGGCCTGTTCGACCCGGCCGTGCGCAAGATCCTCAAACTGGTCAAGGGCGACCCGTTGAAAGTTTCGGTCGGCACCGCCGTACTGGCGCTCGTCGTCTCCCTCGATGGGGACGGCGCGACCACTTATATGATCTGCGTGGCCGCCATGCTGCCGCTCTACAGCCGCATCGGCATGAGCCCGCGGATCATGGCCGGTCTGATCATCCTCGCCGGTGGCGTGATGAACATGACCCCATGGGGCGGCCCGACCGCCCGTGCGGCCAGTGCGCTGCATGTGGACCCGTCGGACATCTTCGTACCGATGATTCCGGCGATGGCTGCCGGGGTGCTGGCAATTCTCGTGATCGCCTACTTCTACGGCAAGCGTGAGCGTGCGCGTCTGGGTGAGTTGCACCTGGTGGGCGATGAAATCGACCACAGTGAAATCAGCGTTTCGCAATTCCCCGATGCCCGTCGTCCGAAGTTGATCTGGTTCAACGGCGCCCTGACCCTGGGCTTGATGTGCACCCTGATCGCGGGCCTGTTGCCGCTGCCGGTGCTGTTCATGGTGGCGTTCAGTATCGCGATGATCGTCAACTACCCGTGCCTCCAACAACAGAAGGACCGCGTTGCGGCCCACGCCGGTAGCGTGCTGGCGGTGGTCGGGTTGATCTTTGCCGCGGGCATCTTCACCGGTATCCTGACGGGCACCGGTATGGTCGACGCGATGTCGAAAAGCCTGCTGGCGGTCATCCCGGATTTCCTCGGCCCGTATCTGGCCGTGATCACTGCGCTGGTAAGCATGCCGTTCACGTTCTTCATGTCGAACGATGCATTTTATTACGGCGTGTTACCGGTACTTGCGGAAGCCGCCAGTCATTACGGTATAACCGCGGTTGAAATGGCACGTGCCTCGATCGTCGGTCAGCCCGTCCACTTGTTGAGCCCGCTGGTACCATCGACTTACTTGTTGGTGGCCCTGGCCGGTATCGACTTCGGTGACCATCAGCGCTTCACCCTGAAATGGGCAGTGCTGGTGTGCATGTGCATACTGGTTGCCGCGTTGCTGATGGGGATTTTTCCGCTGTTCAGCACTCTATAAGCCCAAGACTCACCATGACGGGTCCAGGCTTTGCTGTTTGAAGCCCGGGCCTTCGTGGTTTAACAATCGCTCAAAGGAATACACATGGAATGGCTGACCAACCCTGAAATCTGGGTTGCCTTCTTCACCCTGACCGCCCTGGAAATCGTCCTGGGTATCGATAACATCATCATGATTTCGATCCTGGTCAGCCGCATGCCCAAACACATGCAGCAGCGCACCCGGATTTTCGGCCTGGCGCTGGCCATGGTCACGCGGATCCTGTTGTTGCTGTCGATCACCTGGGTCATGCGCCTCACCGCCGACCTGTTCGAAATGTTCGGCCAGGGTATTTCCGGGCGAGACCTGATCCTGTTCTTCGGTGGTCTGTTCCTGCTGTGGAAGAGCTCGCAAGAGATGTACCACGCACTGGAAGGCGAGGATGAGACCCACGAGGAGCCGACCGCCAAGGGTGGCAGCTTCCTGTACACCATCATCCAGATTGCGATTATCGACATCGTGTTCTCCCTGGACTCGGTGATCACCGCCGTGGGTATGGTTTCCCATGTGCCGGTCATGGTCGCTGCGATCATCGTCGCCGTACTGGTGATGATGCTGGCGGCTGGCACCATCAGCGAATTCATCGACAAGCACCCGTCGCTGAAAATGCTGGCGCTGTCGTTCCTGTTGCTGGTCGGTACCGTGTTGATTGCCGAGTCCTTCGAAGTGCATTTGCCAAAAGGCTACGTGTACTTCGCCATGGCGTTCTCGCTGGCAGTGGAAGCGATCAACATCAAGATGCGCACCGCAATGATGAAAAAGAAGAAGCAGCAGCAGGACCCAGTGAAACTGCGCAAGGATATTCCGGGTCAGTAACCCGAACCTGTGCACTGGCTGGTGTCAGCCAGTGCACAAAACCTGTGGGAGCGAGCCTGCTCGCGATAGCGGCCTGTCAGTCAGCATCAATGTTGAATGTGACGGCCCCATCGCGAGCAGGCTCGCTCCCACATTTTTTTTGCTCTGTGATTACCCTGGCGGATCGAGGTTATCCAGCACTCGATTTACCGCCAATTCCCCCAACATGATGCTTTGCTGAATCCCCAGCAGAGTGCTGCGCTGTGGGCCATCCAGAAACCCCGCGAAATCACTGGCCATTACGCTGGCTGACGCCAACGATTCGCAGGCGTGCGCGAGCAAGGTTTCGTTATCGACCTTGGGGTCTATGAAGAAAATGCCGCTGGGTTTGCGCGGCGGGTTGGGTGTGACTTTGAACATAGGGACTTTCTCCAGTATGGCCGCAACCCGTTCGCTACTAATACGAAAGGGTGGCAGCTGTGCACAGGTTAGTAGACCGGCAAAGTCACCTAAAACACCCGGCGCGCCCGGGGGCGCCCTATGCACAGCCACCATCAAGCGCAGGCGGATACCTGACTGGATGACGCTTGTACAACCGAGATGACTGGCCGGACTACTAAACCCGATCACTGATGGGCAGTGACGGGAGCCAAGTTACCGACGAGCCTCTAGGCGCACAAGCCGGCGGATTCTGGCGTAACCGTAGGCAACGGCGCAAGGCGTTGTAGCCTCCGAGAAGTAACTCTGGGTGTCATTAAACATGTGTCGCAGAGCGCGTGAATCACACCAACGCAATTGAAGAATTAGCCGACAGTCCATTCCAGAGGTTGACGCATCATGCTTGGGTGGTTAGCGTCCCCCGCTCGCTTCAAACGACAATGACAAGGAATGCATATGTCTGGAAAACCGGCTGCACGCCTCACGGACCCGACCACCTGTCCCTCCCCGGTCACGGTACCAACCCGATTGCCAGCGGCTCACCCGATGTCTTTTTCAACGGTCTCGCCGCCGCTCGGGTCAGCGACAAATGCACCTGCGGTCAAGCCCTCAGCGGTGGATTCTCTTCAACGGTGTTCATTAACGGCCTGAACGCCATGACCCTCGACAGCACCGCCAGCCATGGCGGCGTGGTGATCGGCGGCTCCGGCAACGTCATCATCGGCAGCAGTCACACCCCCGCGCCATTCATTCCGCCCTTGCCGATCATTGGTCAGCCCTTGGTCGAATTCAAAGCCATCAGCGCCGGTAACGGCGAACCGATTGCCCAGCAAGACTACGAAATCGAAACCGCCGAAGGCCGCATCGTCAAAGGCCAGACCAACGCTCAGGGTATGACTCAGAGCGTCGTCACCCTACAGCCCGACCTCGCCGTCGTCCGCTGGATCGTCTGACCCTCAAGGAAGAATGAAATGACTGGACAATGCATGGCCCCAGACGATCTGGACATGAAAAAACTCTGGGGCAGTACCTGCGAACTCCCCGCCTGCAAGCGCGAAACCACTAAGGGCGGCCCGAACCCGAAAACCCGCGTCGAAGTGCCGTTGCTGACGTGTAATTGCCTATGGCGCAGGTTTCAGAAAGAAGCCGAAGAATGGGTCGCACCGGGCGGCGTGTTGATTGCTGATCCGCAAGCACGCAATCGCAAGATTAACGCGGCCTATGCGCAGTTGTGGCTGGCGGATAACCGGTTTCAGTGGGCGGGGTTGGCGGCGTTTGCTTCGAAGCAGGTGGGGTGTGGGTTGATCCATGCCACCAAGTTGCAAACGGCTATTGCGGCGCAGAAGACGGCGCAGGTGAAATTGCGGACGGGTAAGTCGGAAACCATTTTCGAAGGGTTTGGGTTCAAGCTCAGCAAGACTGATCCCGAAATCGAGAAAGAGTTAGCGAACGCCAAAGCGGCCAATCCTCTTCCCACTGAGGATATTACCTTCGGCGACAACTCCCGTTCCGCTGTTCAGCAGCAGTTGGACTACGTGTATGAAATGCTGGCGCTTGGGAACACTTCGCTATTTCTGGACGTTTATCCGTTGCATCGGTTTTTTATGGTGCGGGGTTATAAGGAAATGGAGAAGTGCTTGAAGAGCCGTCGTAGCATTGTGAAAGACGTGATGTGGTCGATTGCAGGGACGGTAGAGTTTGGTGTTGATGCAGGCGAGATATATCGGACCTTTGAAGCCATTGATGTCGGCGACATTGCCGAAAGCGTAAGGCAGATGGCGCGTCATGAACAGTTGAATATCTTGCAACCAGCCATGTACGAGGACACCTACTTCGCAGCGCTGATGCGTAGCACGCACGCAGGTAACTATGTGTCTGTGGTAACAGGGTTGATGTCCGGCGTGGCAGAAGAAATTCAATTAACGCTGGCTAGTCAATGTAAAGCACCTGATAGCAGGCAGGTTTCATTTTCCAAGAACCCTGTGGCTAATCTTGCGGACAAAGATCAGCGGATGGAGTTCGTATTACGTGCAGCCAGTCAATTTGACAATTTGCTTAAAAATCCCGCAACTCGTGCTCAGTTGAAGCAATCGATTACGGACATTGCCAATGGAGGCGGGATTAAGTGATGAGGTTTTCACGTCGAGCGCTGATTATCGCGACTGGGTCAGTTGTCTTGTTGGCGGGTGCTGTAGCGTATTTCATGTCCAATTCAGCCACGCTCTATGCCCATGTCGGCAAAGCATATGCCGAGGTCGTCAAAGACTCTACTTTCCCCGTCGAGCGCCAAACCGCCGTTTACCCAAGCGAACCTCCCGAAGTTGACTCCACCTGGATAAGCAGTCCGGTCGTCATTACGTTTGATGATCCTGAACATGGCTTTACCTTGCCCAAAACCATCTACGGGGCTGTGGGTTACAGCAAGGGAAAAGTGGATGGCATCACTACGTCTCCGATGGTGGAGACGCTACCTTTCGCCCAAACAGCAAAACTGTTGGGCGAGCTGCAATCCATGTTCAAAAAGACCGGTTGGACACCTGAGCTGGCTGAAGGTAACGACTGGATAAAAGTATCGAGTGACGAAGAGAAACGACAGTTGCAAGCCAAGCTGTTTGATCAGGCTGACGGAGTAATTCTTCTGATTCCCAACAAATACAGTCTGTTACTGCACATCAAATGCTACGCCCACTGTGATGAGCGAGACGCCGAAACAGCCAGGTATCTGATCGACATACGGCTGAGCAGGGATCATTTCAGCGATTGAGTTCTCCCCCCGATTTTAGGGCTGCTGCGCAGCCCAGCGGGAACAAGCGCCCTCGCCGCAGGTTATGTTCGCGTAACCTTTCAACTGAGAGACTGAGATCTATGGGCCCCTTTTTCAAATCTGCATCAACCTGTTTTCATGACAGTTTTGTTTCAATCGCTTCTTTAGCTGTGCGATGCTGGCGCACAGACCGTTAGCCAACTACAGCTTAAGTACACGAACGTAGAACGTCGCGCGGCACCGTCAACTTGCCCCTTTGGGGCGCTACCACCACAGGGGGCCTGCATGCTCACCCTGCTCAATTTGTTATCTGCCGTGGCCTTGTTGATTTGGGGCACGCACATCGTCCGAACCGGCATCCTGCGGGTCTACGGTTCCAACCTGCGCCATGTGATTGGCCGGAACATGTCCAAGCGCTGTCTGGCGTTCATCTCGGGGATTGTCGTGACGGCGATGGTCCAGAGCAGCAATGCCACCGCCATGCTCGTCACTTCCTTTGTCGGTCAGGGCCTGATGGCGCTGACCCCAGCCCTGGCGACCATGCTCGGGGCCGACGTCGGTACCGCGCTGATGGCGCGGGTGCTGACCTTCGACCTGTCATGGCTGTCACCGCTGCTGATCTTTCTTGGGGTGATTTTCTTCCTGTCGCGCAAACAGACCCGAGTCGGACAGATGGGCCGGGTCAGTATCGGACTGGGGCTGATCATTCTGGCGCTGCAACTGATCGTCGAGGCTGCCGCGCCGATTACTCAGGCCCAAGGCGTGAAGGTGATTTTTGCCTCGCTGACCGGCGACATCCTGCTGGATGCCTTGGTCGGCGCGTTGTTCGCAATGGTTTCCTATTCCAGCCTGGCCGCCGTCCTGCTGACCGCAACCCTGGCCGGTGCCGCAGTGATCAGCCTGCCCGTGGCCATCGGTCTGGTGATCGGCGCCAACATCGGCAGCGGCATCCTTGCCTTCCTCAGCACCAGCATGCAGAACGCCGCTGGTCGTCAGGTGGCGTTGGGCAGCTTGCTGTACAAGTTGATCGGCCTGTTGCTGATCATCCCGGTACTCGACCCGTTGGTGCACTGGATCGACAGCCTGGACTTCAGCCCTCAGGAAATGGTCATCGGCTTTCACCTGCTCTACAACACCGCGCGCTGCCTGCTCTTGCTGCCGAGTGTCGGACCGATGGCCAGGTTCTGTGCGTGGGTGCTGCCGGAGCGCCCGCAAGTCAATGGTACTGCCAAATCGCGGCATCTTGATCCGACGGCGTTGGTCACGCCCAGCCTGGCGCTGGCCAATGCCGCCCGGGAAACCCTGCGCATCGGCGACTTGATCGACAACATGCTCGAGGCCATGCTCGACGTGCTGAACGGCAAGCAAACCGCCGTTACCCAGGAAATGCGGCGCCTGACCGATGATGTGGAATCGCTCTATGGCGCGATCAAACTGTATCTGGCGCAAATGCCCCGCGAAGACCTCAGCGAGCAGGACAGCCGGCGCTGGGCGGAAATCATCGAGCTGGCGATCAACCTTAAACTGGCCAGCGACCTTATCGAACGCATGCTGCGCAAGGTTCAGCAGCAGAAAACCTCGCAGCGTCGGTCTTTTTCCGAGGTCGGCCTGGAAGAGTTGGCGGGGCTGCACAGTCAGTTGATATCCAACCTGCGCCTGGGGTTGTCGGTGTTCCTCAGTGCCGATAAGGAAAGTGCCCGCCAGTTATTGCGTGAGAAACGTCGCTTTCGCGCACAGGAACGGCGCCTGGCCCATGCTCACGTCAGCCGGTTGCAACGTAAGATCGTGCAGAGTATCGAGACCAGCTCGTTGCACCTGGAGTTGATTGCCGACATGAAGCGTCTGAATTCTCTGTTCTGCAGCAGCGCCTATGTGGTGCTGGAAACTTCCGACACCGGCGCACTCATTGCCGATGATTTTGCTGACATCACGCATTCACCCTGAACGTCCACCGTTGCCTGAAGTCTGTTGAACTTACGCTAGCCGTATGGAAACCCGTTATGCGTTGTCTGTTGTTCGCCTGTCTGCTGTTTGGATCATTCCCTTCATTTGCCCTGGATCGCTTTCAGGTCGAGGGCTATACGTTGTCCAACGGCCTGCAATTGCTGCTCAAGCCTGGCACCGAGCGCGGGCATGTGGCGATTCGTCTGGTGGTCGGCGTCGGCATCGATGATTTCAGCTGCGCCGACAAGGAGCTGCCGCACCTGCTTGAGCACTTGCTGTTCAGCGGCATCGACGCCACTGGCGAGGGCGGGCTGGAAGAACGCATGCAGGCCCTGGGTGGCGAGTGGAACGCCTACACCAGCAATGCCGACACGACGTTCGTCATCGAAGCCCCGGCGAAAAACCAGCGCAAGGTCCTCGACCTGCTGCTGGCGCTGCTGACCCAGACCCGAATCGACGACAACGCCATCAAGGCCGCCAAACAAGTGGTCGAGCGCGAAGACGGCGGCCATTATTCGCACCTTCAACGCTGGCTGGATCGCCAGGATCTTGGCCACACGGCGAGTAATCAGCTGGCGGTGGAACTGGGCCTCAAATGCCCCGAGCGGCCTGAGGTCGATTACCTGACCCGCGAACAGCTGGAAAAGGTACGCAAGGCCTGGTACGCGCCGAACAACATGACCCTGATCGTGGTCGGCGACCTCGATCGAGTTCTGCCGGCCTATCTGGAACGGTCTTATGGTGCGCTTGAAGCGGTCGACCCTACCGATCACCCGCCCCTGCCGGAAATCAAGGCCAGTGCTGCACATGAACGCACGCTGAGTCATGGTTTCGTTGGTGGTAGTGCCAAGTTGCACTGGCTGGTGCCGGAGCCGGTGCAAGAGGATCAGCACGACGAAACCTTCGACTTGCTCAAGGACTATCTGGACTGGGCGCTTTACCGCCAAATGCGCCTGGCCCATGGCTTGTCCTACGGGCCTTCGGCCGGGCGCGAGGTGTTTGGTGGCGTGGGTTTCATGAGCCTGAACGCCGATGTTGAGCGCGATGACGTGTCCAGGGCCGAACAGGTTCTGGAGGATCTGAAGGCCGGGATGCTCAGGGACGGTCTCAATGCCAACACCTTCAACCGCCTCAAGCAGGCTGCCATTGCCCGCCAAGCCTGGGCCGTGCAAGGCAACAGCGCGTTGGCCGATTATTACTGGAGTGCCCTTGGGGACTACGAGGATGGCCGTTTCGCCAACCCGGCGAAGGAACTGCAAGGAGTGACGCTGGAGGAAGCAAACAAGGCCATGCGTGAATTGCTCATGCAGCCGGGCTACCTGCGGATCGAAAAGCCGTTGACCAGTGATGATCAGTTTATGTGGGCGATTGCCGGGATGCTGGGGCTCATCGTATTGATGCTGCTGGGGTGGCGCTTGCATCGAAGGACACCGCAAACCGCGTAGCAGCTGGCGTAGCCTGCGTTCGGCTGCGCAGCAGTCGTAAAACCATTCAACGCGGTCCATCAGGTATATCTGACGTAACGGATTTGCGACTGCTGCGCAGCCGAACGCAGCCTTCGGCAGCTGCTACAAGGATTCGTGATCCGACCGCAGCCCCTCGCCACGCCGACCTCTCGGCGGTTACCCTGTCGAGGATTTTTCCCACGACGATTGCGAACCGCCGAATGCCTACTCTGACCCTATACGTCCAGCGCATCCTGGAGTTGATGAAGCGCTACCCAGGGGTCATTGCGCTCGGCGGTTTCATTTCCGGGGTCGGCAGCTTCATTCTGGTGGATCGCCAGCAAGGTCTGGCGACCTGGATCACCACCATCATGCTCGTCAGCTGGATCTGGCTGATGCTGGAAAACAGCCTCACCAAGCTGTTCGCCAGGATCTTCAAACGCGAAATCCCCAAACCTCTGCTGCGTTACGCCACGCAGATGATCCACCAGGAAAGCCTGTTCTTCGTCCTGCCGTTCTTTTTTATCACCACCACCTGGAACAGCGGCCAGCTGTTCTTCACCGGTCTGCTGGGCATCGCCGCGCTGATTTCTATCATCGACCCGCTCTACTACAAATGGCTGGCCCCCCGGCGCTGGGCGTTCCTGGCGCTGCATACCCTGACGCTGTTCGCTGCACTGCTGACCGCCCTGCCCGTCATCCTGCACCTGACCACCGCTCAGAGCTTCAAACTGGCCCTGGGCACCGCCGTCGTGCTGTCGTTCCCGAGCCTGGCGTCGATCTTCCCGATTCGTACCGTGCGCAACGCGCTGGCGATTCTCAGTATCACGCTGGGCATCGGCGCGCTCGGTTGGGTGCTGCGATCCTGGGTGCCACCGGCGACCCTGTGGATGACCGACGTGGCGATCAGCACGCAAATGCAGGACCGCACACCTGGCAAGAGTCTGGAAGAAGTCAGCGCCGACCAGATCCGTGGTGGCGGCCTGTACGCTTACACCGCGATCAACGCCCCGCGCGGTCTGGAAGAGCGGATCTATCACGTGTGGCAGTTCAACGGCAAAGAGGTCGACCGCATCCCCCTGGACATCCACGGCGGGCGCAAGGAAGGTTACCGGGCCTGGACCCACAAACAGAATTTCCCCGGCAACCCCGCGGGTAAGTGGCAGGTTCGGGTGCTGACCGAAGATGGCCAGGTCATCGGTGTGTTGCGCTTCGTGGTAAAGGACAACAAGCCTGCAACTGCCGCAAAGTAACCCGTTCGTGCTATTACGTAGAGCTGCGTAATAGCCGATAAAGCACGGAGCTTATGACCAGCAGCACAATGGCCGGCAGTGCCCGACTGGACACCTCTCACTCCCCTGCTCAGTTGCGGGTCACGGGTGACTGGACGCTTGCCCATTACGCCGATCTCAAGCAACTGAGCGAAAAGCTCCACGGCCAATACGACGACAGCACTCACATCGACCTCAATGGCCTCGGCGCGCTCGACACCGCCGGCGCGTCGCTGCTGGTGGAATTGCTCGGTTCCGAGCGTTTGGGGCGATCCGCCGAACACCCCGATTGCACACTGTCCTCGGCCGACCGTGCCTTGTTGCAGACGGTCTATTGCTCGCTGACCGACTTCTGCGTGCCGATCAAGGAACCGGAAATCAGCGTCGGCATTCAACTGCTGACCCGCATCGGCCGCGCGGTCGACGCGGTCTGGCAGGACACCCTGCAACTGTTGGGTTTCGTCGGCCTGATTCTGGAAACCATCGCCCGCGGTCTGTTTCGCCCCAAGCGCTGGCGTATCACGCCGATGGTGGCGCACATCGAACAGACCGGCCTCGACGCCGCGCCCATCGTTGCCCTGCTGACCTTTTTGGTGGGCGCCGTGGTGGCGTTTCTCGGGGCGACGGTGTTGGCGAGTTTCGGCGCGAGTATTTTCACCGTGGACCTGGTGGCGTTTTCCTTCCTGCGCGAATTCGGTGTGTTGCTGACCGCGATCCTGATGGCCGGCCGCACCGCCAGTGCATTCACAGCGCAGATCGGCTCGATGAAGGCCAACGAAGAAATCGACGCCATCCGCACCCTGGGTCTCGACCCGATGGAGTTGCTGGTGGTGCCGCGCGTGTTGGCCCTGCTGGTCGCGCTGCCGATGCTGACCTTTCTGGCGATGCTTTCGGGGATCGTCGGCGGCGGCGTGGTTTGCGCGGTGTCGCTGGATATCTCGCCGGCGATGTTCCTGTCGCTGCTGCAAACCGACATCGGCGTTCAGCACTTTCTGGTCGGGATCGTCAAAGCGCCGATCTTCGCGTTCCTGATCGCCGCCATCGGCTGTCTCGAGGGTTTCAAGGTCAGTGGCAGTGCCGAGTCCGTCGGCGCGCACACCACGTCGAGCGTGGTGCAGTCGATTTTTGTGGTGATCGTGCTCGACGCCGTGGCCGCGCTGTTTTTCATGGAGATGGGCTGGTGAGTCGACTACCCCGAGCGCCCTCCGAGGCGGTGATCGAAGTCCGCGGGCTGTGCAATCGCTTCGGCAGTCAGAGCGTGCATGAGAACCTCGACCTGGATTTGTACAAGGGCGAAATCCTGGCTGTGGTCGGCGGTTCCGGCAGCGGTAAATCGGTGCTGTTGCGCAGCATCGTCGGCTTGCGCCAGCCCAGCGAAGGGGTGGTGAAGGTCTTCGGTAAAAACCTGCCGACGCTGTCCGAACACGAACGCTCGCTGGTCGAACGGCGCTTCGGCGTGCTGTTCCAGAAAGGCGCCCTGTTCTCTTCGCTGACCGTGACCGAGAACGTCGCCCTGCCCCTGATCGAGCATGCCGGTTTGAGCCGAGAGGACGCCGAACACCTGGCGGCAGTGAAAATGGCCTTGGCCGGGCTGCCGCTGTCGGCGGCCGACAAGTACCCCGCTTCGCTGTCCGGCGGGATGATCAAGCGTGCGGCACTGGCCCGCGCGCTGGCGCTGGACCCGGACATCCTGTTTCTCGACGAACCCACCGCCGGCCTCGATCCGATTGGCGCGGCCGCGTTCGATCAATTAATCCTGACCCTGCGCGATGCGTTGGGCCTGAGTGTGTTTCTGGTCACCCACGACCTCGACACGCTCTACACCATCACCGACCGGGTGGCGGTGCTGGCGCAAAAGAAAGTGCTGGTGGCGGATGCCATCGACAAGGTCTCGGAAACCGACGACCCGTGGATTCACGAATACTTCCATGGCCCTCGCGGCCGCGCGGCGCTGACCGCTGCTCAACAGCTTAAGGAGGTCTGACATGGAAACCCGAGCCCATCATGTATTGATCGGCCTGTTCACCGTGATTGTGGTGGCGGGCGCCCTGCTCTTCGGCTTGTGGCTGGCCAAGTCCAGCGTCGACACCGAGTTCAAGGATTACGAAATCGTCTTCAACGAGGCGGTCAGTGGCCTGTCCAAGGGCAGCGCCGTGCAGTACAGCGGGATCAAGGTCGGCGACGTGGTGACCCTGCGTCTGGACCCGAAAGACCCGCGCCGGGTGCTGGCGCGGATTCGTCTGGGCGGTGATACGCCGATCAAGGAAGACACCCGGGCCATATTGGCGCTGACCGGAATCACCGGCACCTCGATCATTCAGCTCAGCGGTGGTACACCGCAAAGTCCGACGCTCAAGGGCAAGGACGGTAATCTGCCGGTGATTATTGCTTCGCCCTCGCCCATCGCTCGTTTGCTGAATGACAGCGGCGATCTGGTGGCCGGTGTGAACATGCTGATGCACAACGCCAATCAGATGTTTTCTTCGCAGAACGTCGAGCGCATCAGCAAGACCCTTGAGCATCTGGAACAAACCACCGGCACCATCGCCGACCAGCGCGGCGATATTCGCCAGGCGATGCAGCAACTGGCGTCGGTCGGCAAACAGGCCGGCGCCATGCTGGAACAGACGTCGGCGCTGATACGCAACGCCAATGGCATGCTCAACGATCAAGGCAAGCAGATGTTCGGCAGTGCCGAGCAGGCGATGAAGTCGCTGGAACAGAGCAGCGCGACCATCAATACGTTGCTCACGACCAATCAGGATTCGCTTAACAGCGGCATGCAAGGCCTCAATGGCCTGGCCCCGGCGGTGCGTGAACTGCGCGACACCCTGACCTCGTTGCGGGCTATTTCCCAGCGTCTGGAAGCCAACCCCACCGGTTATTTGCTGGGCAATGACAAGAACAAGGAGTTCACGCCATGAAGCGGCCTCACCTCGCCCTCCTCGCCAGCTTCATTGTGCTCAGCGCCTGCTCGATCCTGCCCAAGTCCGAGCCGTCCGATGTCTATCGGTTGCCTTCGGCCCAGAGCAGCGCATCGGCCAGTCACGGGACGCCGCAGCGCTGGTCGCTGCGTCTGACCAAGCCGCAGGCCAGCGAGGCCTTGAACAGCCCCAGGATCGCCGTGATCCCTCAGGGTGATCTGATCAGCAGCTACAACGCTTCGCGTTGGAGCGACCCGGCACCGGTGTTGCTGCGCAATCGTCTGTTGGATGGTTTCCAGCGTGATGGTCGGGTGCCGCTGCTCAGTACAGATGACAGCAATTTCCAGGCGGATTTGGAGTTAGGCGGTAGCCTTCAGGCGTTCCAGACCGAGTACCAAGGCGCGAGTGCGAGCGTCGTCGTGCGTCTGGATGCATTGCTGGTGCGCGGTTATGACCAGCGAATCCTCGCCAGCCGCCGCTTCGAAGTGCGCCAGCCGTTGAGCGATGTGAAGGTGCCGGCGGTGGTGGCCGGGTTTGGTCAGGCCAGTGATCAGTTGACGGCGCAGGTGGTGGCTTGGGCTGTTGAGCAAGGTCAGAAGGTTGCACCGCCGCTGAGGCCTTGAAGACCTACACATATCAATGTGGGAGCGAGCCTGCTCGCGATGGCGGTTTAACAGCCAACAGAGTTGTTGAATGTGCCGACCTCATCGCGAGCAGGCTCGCTCCCACAGGGTTTTTGGTTTATCCGAAGAACCAGTAACAAACGCCGATCGCGCCGAGAACGCCGGCAAGCTCCGCCAGCAACGCACACCCCACCGCATGCCGCGCCCGCTGGATTCCCACCGCGCCGAAGTACACCGCCAATACATAGAAGGTCGTTTCGGTACTGCCCTGAATCGTCGCCGCCACCAGCGCCGGGAAGCTGTCCACGCCTGATGTTTTCATGGTTTCGATCAGCATCGCCCGGGCGGCACTGCCGGAGAACGGCTTGACCATGGCGGTCGGCAGCGCATCGACGAAGCGCGTGTCCCAACCGGCCCATTCCACCAGATGCCGAATCCCGTCCAGACCGAAGTCCAGCGCTCCGGATGCCCGCAGCACGCCGACGGCACACAGCATCGCCACCAGATACGGCAGCAGGTTCTTGGCCACGTCGAAGCCTTCTTTGGCGCCTTCGACGAACGCTTCGTAAACCTTCACCTTACGCAACGCGCCAATCACCAGAAACAACATGATCAGCCCGAACAGCGTCAGGTTGCCGAGGATCGATGACAGGCCGGCCAGAGCGGTCGCTGAGAGCGTCGCCAGCAGCGCCATGAAGCCACCGAGGGCCAGGGCGCCGGGAATCATGTACGCGAGCACCACCGGGTCCCACAGGCGCAGACGCTGCATGAACGCCACCGACAGCAGGCCGACCAATGTCGAGCAACTGGTGGCGAGCAGGATTGGCAGGAACACCAGGGTCGGATCGGGCGCACCTTGCTGGGCGCGGTACATGAAGATCGTCACCGGCAGCAGTGTCAGGGAAGAGGCGTTGAGCACCAGAAAGAGAATCTGCGCGTTGCTGGCGATGGTGTCGCTGGGGTTGAGCTCTTGCAGAGACTTCATGGCTTTAAGGCCGATCGGCGTGGCGGCGTTGTCCAGGCCTAGGCCGTTGGCGGCGAAGTTCAGCGTGATCAGGCCGATGGCTGGGTGCCCGGCCGGCACTCCCGGCATCAGCCGCAGGAACAACGGGCCCAGCGCTCTGGCCAGCCACTCGACGATCCCGGCCTTCTCGGCAATCCGCAGAAAGCCCAGCCAGAGCGTCAGGGTGCCGAACAACAGGACCATGACTTCGACCGACAACTTGGCCATGGCGAAAATGCTTTCCACCATCGCCGCGAATATCCCGGCGTTACCGCCGATCAGCCATTGCGCCAGTGCCGAAACGGCAGCCACGATGAAGAAGCCAAGCCACAGGCCATTAAGCATCAGTCAAATCCCCCGAAGAATGCGGCGAATGATAGCGGGGTAGCCAGAAACGACAAACCCCGGATTTCTCCGGGGTCTGTTTGGCACTGCATTGGGCCTTGTTGAACCCAATGCTATGGACTGGCCTCAATCCACTGTGGGAGCAAGCTTGCTCCCACATGGGTTTTGCATTAGTTGCTGGAAATCTCGCCAGCTGGCAATTTTTCCTTGCTGCGCCAGTGCGGCAGGGAGTTCCAGTAGCGCTGGCCCTTGGCGTCGTCGTACATGCCTTCCCAGCGGGAGATGACCAGCACGGCCAAGGCATTGCCGATCACGTTCAGTGCGGTACGGGCCATGTCCATGATGCGGTCGACACCGGCGATGAACGCCAGGCCTTCGAGCGGAATACCCACGCTGCCCAGGGTGGCCAACAGCACCACGAAGGACACGCCCGGTACGCCAGCGATGCCTTTGGAGGTGACCATCAGGGTCAGCACCAGCAGCAATTGCTGGCTGATCGACAGATCAATGCCGTAGAGCTGGGCAATGAAAATTGCCGCGATGCTCTGGTACAGGGTCGAACCGTCGAGGTTGAACGAGTAGCCGGTCGGTACCACGAAGCTGCAAATGGCTTTCGGCGCGCCGTAGGCTTCCATTTTCTCGATCACGCGCGGCAGCACGGTTTCGGAACTGGCGGTGGAGTAGGCCAGCACCAGCTCATCCTTGAAGATGCGCATCAGCTTGATCACCGAGAAGCCGAACAGGCGAGCGATCAGGCCCAGCACCACGAAGGCAAAGAAGGCGATGGCGACGTAAACCAGGATCACCAGTTTGGCCAGCGGTATCAGCGAGGCGAAGCCGAAGTTGGCCACGGTCACCGCGATCAGTGCGAAAACGCCGATCGGGGCGTAGTTCATGATCATGTGAGTGACTTTGAACATGCTTTCCGACACGCCCTGGAACATCTTCACCAGCGGCTCGCGCAGGTCCGATTGCAGGCTCGACAGACCGAGGCCGAACAATACGGAGAAGAAGATGATCGGCAGCATCTCGCCGCGGGCCATGGCCGCGAAGATGTTCGACGGGATCAGGTTGAGGATGGTTTCGATGAACGCATGTTCATGCTGAACCTCGGCGGCAGTGGCCTGGTACTTGGAAATATCCACAGTACCCAGGGTGCTCATGTCGATGCCGGTGCCCGGATGGAACACGTTGGCCAGTATCAGACCGACCACGATGGCAATGGTGGTGACGATCTCGAAGTAAATGATGGTCTTCAGACCGATACGCCCGAGCTTCTTCGCGTCGCCGACGCCTGCAATACCGACGATCAAGGACGAGATCACGATCGGGATCACAATCATCTTGATCAGACGGATAAAGATATCGCCTGCTGGTTGCAGGACGTTGCTGATCCACCAGGCTTTTTCGGCACTGAAATGGTTGAGCAGCGCACCGATTGCAATCCCCAATACCAGACCGATGAGGATCTGCCAGGCGAGGCTAAGCTTTGCCTTCTTCATATCTTTACCCTTACTTGCGTTTGACTCAGACAGATGCAAGAACTGGAACGCTTGTGGCGAAAAAGTCTTGTGCATCCACCCCCGTATAAGGTGCCCCGGAGCGCTTGTTATCGGCTTTCTGGCAGGCGAAAAAAGGCGCAACTATTCAGATGCAAGGAAGCGACGTCTAATGCCGTAAACGCCTACCCTATGCCGAATCGGCATGAGCTTTTTTAATTGAAACTCGCGTCCCAACCGGTTCGAATACGACATTTCGGCAGGCATAAGTGCCGTGAACCGGCCATCGCAGAGGAGGTTGGTTGTTTTTTGAACAAGGGGGTGTGGGCTAAAACTTGGGAAAAAGCCTACGTTTAAGCGCGAGAATTCTCGGTCTTTGAGTCGCAGTTTCTCGATATACGGTCACTAAAGAAACACCGCGAAATGGTTTTGCGAGGGATTAACGGAGCAGGCGAGCAGAACGCTCTAGGACAACACTTTGCGCTGAGGGAGCTCTTCGCAAGTCCGTCGATCCATGAGTGACCGGCGAACTTGCGTCGCAGCTTCTGCCTGACCCGGCCCTTGCGCAGGCACTCCCTGTACCCGTAGGTCACTCCGCCCCTGAAACAGGCAGAACGTCCCGGCCCCTTGATCATGCGTCTACCGTCCTCGGGTAGCGCAGTGGTAAGAAGCCATGCTGCTTCTTTCATGTTACGAATTCAGTACCAGTGTGGATCTTTCTTCAGCTGTTCCATCAACAAGTCCTGCATGCCCTGGTCTGGCTTTCCCAGAAAGCGGTAGTCGGCATGTCGCGTGGGCGACTTGTCGGCCGGCAGCCCCGCAGGCACTTCGACCAGCATGGCGTAGGCATCCTTCTTGTCGAAGCTGACGGCAACGATCAAGCGCTTATTGAGGCATGTCGCCTGCGATTCGCAGAGCGGCCCAACCAGATACTTTTCGCCATCTTCTTCAACGGCATTCATTTGCTCGGCGTCGCCGGACAGGTTCATGACCCATTCCGGCAGGCGTTCTTCCTTCTTCACCACGCCTTGCCAGGTTTCACGGTACTGCGGGTCTGCATTGAGCAACTCATTGACCCGCGCCTGGCCGTCATTGGCCGCTGTTGCCATGGCACTGCCGCCCAGAAGCAGGGCGGCTGCCAGTGTCTTTAACAAAACGCTCATATTCACCCTCGACCGCGACGGCCAAAGAAGAAGGAAGCAATGAACATCACCAGGAACACGACAAAGAGAATCTTGGCGATACCCGTGGCGGTGCCCGCGATACCACCGAAGCCCAGTACCGCAGCGATGATGGCAATGATCAAGAATGTGATTGCCCAGCTCAACATGGTGATTCTCCTTACGCTTCTATTTAGAGATGTTGCTTGTGGTGCTTTTCCCGGCGCATCGAGCGCGCCAAGTTCATGTGTTTAGAACACCCAACGTTCCTGGCGAGGCATCTCATCCGCAGGCTGAGCCTGGTCGACGTCCATCATTCGCATTGGGGGGCCGTCAGCCTGGTTACTGCTGGCCGCGCTGAAATGGGTTTGTGTCGGGTGCTGAATCAACAAACGTGGCGCTTCTTGATGCTGGTTTTGCTCCCAACGCTGAAACTGCTGGCCGGCGATCAAGGTGATTAATAGCGCCAGAACAGCAAATAGACCTTGCTGGATATGCAGTGGCGAGATACGCAACTGGGCGGCACGTTGGCGACTCATCCTGAAGCTCCTCCCACTCTGTGGTGATCTTGTTAGGGGCGACTTCTTGAATGCCCCGGTTAATCAGACCATTGCAGTCTGCATGCCAGCTTTTCATGATAATAAAAACCAATAAAATCAATTAGTTATGAATGATGTCGAATTCGGATCGGACGCATCCTGCACGATGGTCCTGTTGAGGTCGTGCGTAATGCACGATAGATTCGTAGGAACTTTCAATATTTTTGAATTGCGAGGAGGGCGTGGATGTCACAAGGGGACACCGGCAATCGCCTGCGAACCGGCTATCTGATAAAAAAACAACAAAATCAGGCGATTAGCCGTAGGGTGACGAGAGAGCTACGCTGCTGTGGCTGGAATCGACCAGAATCAACCATGCAACTTGCCCGATTTTTCCGGGACTAACCAAGATCATTCATTAAGGAGCGTAGGAAAATGGAGTCAGCCACTGAGCATCAAGGCCGCATTTTGCTGGTGGACGATGAGTCCGCCATCCTGCGTACTTTCCGTTATTGCCTCGAAGATGAAGGCTACAGCGTCGCTACCGCCAACAGCGCCGCTCAGGCTGATGCACTGCTTCAGCGTCAAGTCTTCGACCTGTGCTTCCTCGACCTGCGCCTGGGTGAAGACAATGGCCTCGATGTGCTGGCCCAAATGCGCATTCAGGCGCCGTGGATGAGGGTGGTGATCGTCACCGCTCATTCGGCTGTGGACACCGCCGTGGATGCCATTCAGGCCGGCGCCGCCGACTATCTGGTCAAGCCTTGCAGCCCCGATCAATTGCGCCTGGCCACCGCCAAGCAGCTGGAAGTGCGGCAACTGTCGGCACGTCTGGAAGCCCTTGAAGGGGAAGTGCGCAAACCCAAGGATGGCCTGGACTCTCACAGCCCGGCGATGAAAGTCGTGCTCGAAACCGCCCGACAGGTGGCCACCACCGATGCCAATATTTTGATTCTCGGCGAGTCCGGTACCGGTAAAGGCGAACTGTCCCAAGCCATTCACGGCTGGAGCAAGCGCGCGAAGAAATCCTGCATCACGATCAACTGCCCGTCCCTGACCGCCGAACTCATGGAAAGCGAGCTCTTCGGCCACAGCCGTGGCGCGTTCACCGGGGCCAGCGAAAGTACTCTGGGTCGTGTCAATCAAGCCGATGGTGGGACGCTGTTTCTTGACGAGATCGGCGATTTTCCGTTGGTTTTGCAGCCTAAACTGCTGCGTTTCATCCAGGATAAAGAATACGAACGGGTGGGCGACCCGGTCACCCGCCGCGCCGATGTGCGCATCCTCGCGGCCACTAACCAGAACCTCGAAGACATGTTGCGCGACGGCCGTTTCCGTGAAGATTTGCTCTACCGCCTGAATGTCATCACCTTGCACCTGCCGCCACTGCGGGAGCGCAGGGAAGATATTCTTAACCTGGCCGATCGCTTTCTGGCCCGTTTCGTCAAGGAATACGCGCGTCCGGCTCGGGGCTTCAGCGACGAAGCCCGTGAAGCGCTGCTCGGCTACCGCTGGCCTGGGAACATTCGCGAACTGCGCAACGTTGTGGAGCGGGCAAGCATCATTTGTCCACAGGAGCGAGTCGAGATCAGTCATTTGGGCATGGCTGAAACCCCGGTCAACAACGCACCTCGCATCGGCGCTGCGTTGAGTCTGGATGAATTGGAAAAAGCCCACATCGGAGCGGTCCTCGCCACTGCAGATACGCTGGACCAGGCCGCCAAGACCCTGGGTATCGATGCCTCGACGTTGTACCGAAAACGCAAGCAGTACAACTTGTGAGCTGTCTCCGATGAGACTGGCGATGAAGCTGCGCACGCGGCTGTTTCTGAGTATTTCCGCACTGATCACGGTGGCGCTGCTTGGGCTGTTGCTCGGGCTGGTCAGCGTGATGCAGATGGCGAGTTCCCAGGAAGCGCTGATTCGCAATAATTTCGTCACGCTCGACCTGGGACTGAAATTGCGTCAGACCCTGGGCGATCAACTGATGATCATGCTCAGCGAGAAGCCGGATCCTGCAGCGTTCGAGGCGTCCAGGCAGCATTATTTTCAGTTGCTTGATGAAGGCATTGTCCATGCCCAGGCTGGCGATGAGCTCCAACACGGTTTCGAACAGGCCAAGACTGACTACCTGAGCTTTCTGCAGGCGTACGACCTTTCACGTGACTCGACGCAGGTGTTGAGTGGCAACGAAGAACTCACCGAAAAATTCAATGCGTTGCGCAATGGTTTGATCGTCGAGCAACAGCGTGCGCTGGATAACATCAATGCCACCGAACGGCAGGCTCGGGAGAGGGCGCTGCTGGTTGCCGGCCTGCTCGGGCTGGTGGGGCTGGCGGTGTTGATCATCGGCTTCGTCACCGCCCACGCTATCGCTCAACGTTTTGGTGCACCGATCGAGGCTCTGGCCCAAGCGGCGGACAACATCGGCCAAGGCAATTTCGAAGTGACGCTACCGATTTCCTCGGCCGTGGAAATGAACCTGCTGACCAAGCGCTTCGGGATCATGGCCGAGGCCCTGCGCGAGCATCAGGCCACCAATGTCGATGAACTGCTCGCAGGCCAGCAGCGTTTGCAGGCCGTGCTCGACAGCATCGACGATGGGCTGTTGATGATTGACCGCGATGGTCGTTTGGAACACCTCAATCCAGTGGCGCAGCGTCAGTTAGGTTGGGACAGCGATCGTCTCGGTCAAGGTCTGGGTACGGCGCTTGAGCGTCCCGAACTCGATGATCAGTTGCAACTGGTACTGCGCGGCGGCACCCTGGAGCGGGCGCCTGAGGACCTGAGTATCGAGGTCGACGGTGAGTCGCGGTTGCTGACCTTTAGCCTGACGCCGGTCAGCCATACACAGGGGCATATTCTGGGCGCCGTGATGGTGCTGCATGACGTCACCGAACAGCGGGCGTTTGAACGGGTACGCAGCGAGTTCGTGCTGCGCGCCTCCCATGAATTGCGAACGCCGGTCACCGGGATGCACATGGCATTCGGCCTGTTCCGCGAGCGCGCGCACTTTGCCAAGGACTCGCGTGAAGCTGATCTGCTGGACACCGTGAATGAAGAGATGCAGCGCTTGATGCAGTTGATCAACGACCTGCTGAACTTCTCCCGCTACCAGAACGGATTGCAGAAGCTCACGTTGGCGCCGTGCTCCATCGAGGATTTGCTGGAGCAGGCCCGGGCACGTTTTGCCGGCCCTGCAGAAGAGCAGGGCATCGACCTGCTAGTGGAAGTGCAAGGGCCATTACCGCGATTGCAGGCCGATCAGCCGCAGCTGGACCGGGTGCTCGATAACCTGATCGACAACGCGTTGCGCCACACCGCTTCCGGCGGGCAAATACGTTTGCAGGCTCGACGCCACGGGGAGCGAGTGATTATCAGCGTCGAGGACAACGGCGAAGGCATTGCCTATGGTCAGCAGGGGCGGATTTTCGAACCCTTTGTACAGGTGGGTCGCAAGAAGGGCGGTGCCGGACTCGGTCTGGCACTGTGCAAGGAAATCGTGCAGTTGCACGGCGGTCGGATGGGTGTTTATTCGCGGCCAGGGCAGGGTACTCAGTTCTACATGGCGCTGTCGGTTTAAGCCGCAGCCGCTTCAGGCTTCGTCATCGAGACGTCGGGCAGCCAATCGGCGACCACGGGTAATCAGCTCGATGAACTGCACCGCACTCAGCGCATGGGCGAATAGCCAGCCCTGACCGAACTTCACGCCTTCACTGCTCAGAAGCGCCGCCTGGGATTCAAGTTCGATGCCCTCGGCAATTACCTTGAGTTGCAGTGCCTGGGCCATGTGAATGATGTGCGGGGCGACACCGCTACTCGCGGCGTCATGGCCCAGTGCATCGATAAACGCCTTGTCGATTTTCAGGCAATCGACGGGCAGGGTTTGCAGATAGGCGAGGCTGCAATAGCCGGTGCCAAAGTCATCGATCAGCACTTGATGCCCGACATCCCGCAAGGCTTGCAGGTTTTCCCGGGCTACCACGACATCGATCAATCCCCGCTCGGTAACCTCAAAGGCAATTTGCTTTGCCGCGACGCGGTGCAAGGTCAGCAGTCTCGCCATTACCTGACCGATGCGCGGCACCATGACGTCGCAGGCCGCAAGGTTGACCGAGATGTACAGTTGCGGATTGGCCCGCAACAATTGACCCAGTTGCTCAAGCAGGCGTTGCAGGACGAAGTCGGTCATCTGGCGGATCTGGCCGGTGTTCTCCGCCATCGGAATAAACAGGTCGGGGCTGGTCAGGGTGCCGTCCGGTCTTCGCCAGCGCAGCAAGGCTTCTGCCCCGACACAGTTGCGACTGTCGAGGTCGAAGATCGGTTGATACAGCACCTGCAATTCGCCTCGTCGTATGGCGCCACTCAGTTCGGCGTCCAGCGACTGTCGCTGGCGCACCAGCAGAAGCACCAGAAAACCCACGCATAAGGCGAGTGCCAGGCTGGCCGGCAGCAACCACCACCAGACAGCGGGCACATGCATACCGGTGCGCGGGCTGATCAGTACCAATTGGTATTCTGGATTGTTGGTTGGCATGCGGTAAATCAAGCGGGTCTGCGTCACTTGTAGCGCGTCGAGGCTTTTCGGGGGCCAGGGTTCGGTGGGTGGCCAGGCCTGCGAGACACCCAGTACCGGAATCGCGCGCGTACCGTGGTCGAGCACCACTAGCAGGCTGCTTCCCGGTGGCAAGTCGACCATGTCGGTCAAATGCCCGCGAGACGTCGCGACACGAAAATTGCCGCGTCCGAGCATCAGCGCGGCGCGGTTTTCATCGGGTTCGGTGGTGGTGTTCAGCCAGTAGCTGTAGGTCGGCCCCCTGATGTCTGGCGGCCTTATCATCGACAGCCCTTCCTGGCGGGGGCGGTTGGAACAGATCCGCGAGGCGTCCATATAAGCGGCTTCGTAAACGAAACGGTAATTGAAGCTAACCTGTTGCAAGGTCGCGATCATTTCGTCATCGCAGCCGCGTAACGGCTGGGCTTCCAGGTCGTCGAGGCTTTCACGCAACTGCCCGAAAAGTTGCTCCAGACGAGCAAGGAAGCGCTTTCCCTGGGCATTCATTTCTTCGCTTTCGCTCTGCTCGACTTGATGCATGGCCACGAACAGGCTGCCGGCCATCAGGAGTGTCGCGCTCAAGGCAGCAGCCAGTATCGCCAAAAACCAAGGGCGAAAGAACCAACTACGTAGTGTCTCTCGAGCAGCAGGCATAGGGAATATCCGAAGAATTACCAATGAGTTATAGCTGCTGATTGGAAAAAAGCCCTGACCGTCGGGCGGGCGTCATTATTTTGTCTGGTTCAATACTTGTAGAAGTGCCGCGGTTTGCGCATCCGGTGTGCCATCGAAACGTGACGGTCGGAAATGCATCTGGAAGGCCGCAATCACATGACGTGTCGCAACATCCAGTTCGCCGGTTTGCGGCGTGGGATAACCCGCGCGGGCCAGCTGTGCCTGAAACCAGCTGATGGTTGGCAGTTGTACTTCGAACTGTACTTGCTGACGCGTTACGGCCTGCTCGTTCGGCCAGACTCCCAGGCCTTCGGCAGCCAGACGCTTCCAGGGGAACAGCGGCCCCGGATCGAGCTTGCGCAGCGGGGCGATGTCGCTGTGGCCGATGATGCTGCGGGGATTGATGGCGTAACGCTTGCTGATGTCCTTGAGCAGAACGATCAGGGACTGGACCTGATCTTCGCTGTAGGGATACCAAAGGCGCCCGGCAGGGGTGTCTTTAAAACCCGGATTGACGATTTCGATCCCGATGGAACTGGAGTTCAACCAGGTCCGGCCTTGCCATTCGCTTTCCCCGGCGTGCCAGGCTCGGAGGTTTTCATCCATCAGCTTGTAGATGGTGGCGCCCTTGTCGTCGCCAATCAGATAGTGGCTGCTGACGTCGCCGTGGGTCAGCAGTTGCAGCGAGCGTTCCAGTGACGCGGAGGTGTAGTGCACCACCACGAACTGAACGCGGCTGTCGTAATTGGCTGAAGGGTGACGGGTGTCGAACCGGGGGCCGCTGGCACAACCGGCTAACAGAATCAGCGACACGATGAGAGATAGATATTTCATGGCAGAAGGCAATACACGCAAGACAGTAATGCAACAGTGTAACGTACTGCCTTGCGGGCAGACGGCCCACGCGAAGTTTTAAACAAAATGGAACAATTGCCCGTCAGCCCAGTGCGACTTGGTTACGGCCGGCATGTTTCGCGCGATATAGGGCCTGATCGGCTCTTTTAAGGACCAGATCGCTATGTTCGCCGGGCTTGAATGCAGTCAGACCCATGGAAATAGTGATGGTTACTGGCTCACCCTTAAAGTGGAAAGGGCAGGCTTCGATCGAGGCGCGCAGCTTTTCCAGCAGTTTCGCACCAGCAGCTGGCACCGTGTCTGGCATCAACAGGACAAACTCCTCACCGCCGAATCGGGCAATGAAATCCGTCCCGCGCAGGCGCTTGCGTAGCACGCTGGCGATGATTTTCAGTACTTTGTCGCCCGCCAGGTGACCATAGTTATCGTTAATGCGTTTGAAATGGTCGAGGTCGAGCATTGCCAGCAACAGGGTGTTGCCGTGTTGCTGCCATTGGTTGATTTCGTGATCCAGCCGTTCGCTCCAGGCTGCCCGGTTAGGCAGGCCGGTGAGCGGGTCGATCAAGGCTTTCTGACGCTGCTCTTCAAGATGCTCGCGGTAGCCCAGGGCTTCCTGCTCCATGTGCGCAACGCGTTCGGCCAGACTATGGAGGCGGGCCGCGACTTCCTGCTCGCGCTCGTCACGCTGCTTCTGGTGCTGGTCCATGGTGCCGAGCAGCCCTTCCAGATGGTTTTCCAGGACGTGCTTGAGATCGTCCAGGTCGGCGGCTTCCTGCATGCTGCTCTGCAAGCCGTCGACCTGCTCGCGGATCTGCGTGTCCATCTCGCGTGCGGCGGAACGGTTGTCGGCATGGCCTTCGCTGGCGGCTTGCAAGTTGCTTTGGAACGACTCGAGGCGTTCGTTTAACTGTTGCAAGTAGGCTTCGAATTCATGCTGGCCACTGTCGGTGATTGCCAGCATCAAGGTTGCAAGATCGTCGAGGATTGGCAGCAGTTCGTACCAATTCAAACCGTTTTGCAGGCGATCACGCATCGCTTCGGCTTGCGGACGATGACGCTCGGGCAGCGTCAGGTCGTCGAGCAGGCCCAGTAGCGTGTCTTCGATATGCTTGGCCACCGAGCTGTAGGACGGCTCGGGTGAGTCCGGCAGGGCGTAGAGAACATCCGGCTCGGATTGTTCAGTGTCTACGGCGGCCAGCACTTCAGCCATGGCCGGGGGCAGCGGCAGGCTGTCGAGATAGACCACCGGGGTCAGTTCGTCGGGATTGCTTTCCGGTTGAGCCTGTATTTCTGGCTCGATGATTGATGGAGCGGGTTCTTCTGGATGTTCTATGTCCGGTTGCGGTTGCGTCTCTGGAGTCTGGGTGCGCGCTCGCTCCGGCTCAAGCACCGGCGGAACAAACGCTACGACCGCAGGAGAAGGCGCTGCTGCGGGCGGAGCCTCGATCGTCGGTGGCTCGGATGCAGTAGCGGGTGCGGCAACTTGTGCGACCGCAACTTGGGGCCTATCGACCTCTGGCGCGAGATCGACAGATACCTGTGGTGTCTCGGCATGACGCACAGCAACCGCTTCGGCATGCTGCAGGGTGGGCGTCGGGACAGCGCCGGGGACAACCTGTAATGCCGCTTCATCCGCTTCACGGCTACCAAACAGTCGCTGCAGCAAACCAGGGCGGCCGGGTTCTGTCGGGTTTTCAAGCTGATTCAGGGCTTTTCCTTGCAGACCGCTCAGTTCGCTGAGCAGCAGCGGAATTTCGCGCGCCTGCCCGACTCTTGCATCCAGATGCTTGGCGAAGTTTTTCAGCGGCCGGCTTACTTCGCGGGGCAGCGGTAATGTTTGCAGCTGCGAGACCAGCGCGGTCAATGCGGCGCTGGTCTGATTAACCCGGGTTTCCCGGCGTTGTTCGGAGTCGAGCACGGCTTTTTCCAGCCGCGGAAGCAGGGCGGCCAGGCCGGCGTCCATGTCGTCGGTGCGCACGACTTCACGCATTTCCTTCATGCATTGGTCAACGACGCGGTCGGTGCCCTCGGCTGCCAGCGTGCTGCGCACCAGGCCACGACGCAGCAGGTCGAGCCGGGTGTCCCATCGACGTTCGAGCTTTTCCTGTTGTTCGATGCTTTTGAGGTATTTTTCTTTCCAGCGCTGTGCTTCGTCGCTCATTCATGGGATCCGCGAGGGGCAGGACTCAACGCGGGCAATGCATCGGCCGTGAGCGAACCCGGCAGACGAATCTCTACCGCGACCGGCAGGTGATCGGAAATGGGTTGTGCCAGCACCTCGACCTTTTCAAGGGTCAGGGTGGGGCTCAGCAGAATATGGTCCAGACAGCGTTGCGGGCGCCAGCTAGGGAACGTCGCTTCCAGTTGCGGCGCGAGCAGGCCGAGGTCACGCAACGGGGAGTTTTGCAGCAAGTCACTGGCATGGGTATTCATGTCGCCCATCAGCACCTGGTGTTTATAGCCGCCGATCAACTCGCGGATGTAAGCCAGTTGCATGCTGCGGGCGCGAGCGCCCAGAGCCAGGTGCATCATGACCACCACCAGCGCCTCAGGACCTTCGCCAAAGCGCACCAGAATCGCCCCGCGACCCTTGGGTCCCGGAAGCGGATGATCTTCAATCGCCCACGGGCGCAGGCGGCTGAGCACACCATTGCTGTGCTGGCCGAGGCGTCCGAGATTGCGATTGAGTTGTTGATACCAGTAGGGGAATGCGCCGAGCTGTGCCAGGTGTTCGACCTGGTTGACGTAGCCTGATCGCAAGCTGCCGCCATCGGCTTCCTGCAAGGCGACCAGGTCGAAGTCGCCCAGCAGATTGCCGATTTTTTGCAGATTGTCGGCACGCCCGGTGTGCGGCAACAGATGCTGCCAGCCTCGGGTCAGGTAATGCCGATAGCGCTCGGTACTGATGCCGACCTGGATATTGAAGCTGAGCAAGCGCAGACGACTGTCTGCGGGCAGGCCCGTTGATTCCAGATGATGTTCGTTGACCCGCGGATTATGCAGGCCAACGACGCGTTCAGTGCCCCAGCGGCGCATGGCAGTCGCGGCGCTTAGTTGGCAGCAGCCTTGTTAGCCGCTCGCTCTTTGTCGATCAGCTTGTCGGCCAGTTGCAATGCTTGCTCGGCGCCGCCGGCAGAGCCCACATCGAAGCGATACTTGCCGTTGACGATCATGGTCGGAACGCCGGAGATTTCGTACTTTTTGGCCAGGTCAGTGGCCTTGACGATCTGGCCCTTGATGGCGAAGGAGTCGAAGGTGGCCAGGAACTTGTCCTTGTCTACGCCCTGAGTGGCCAGGAAATCTGCCATTTCATTTTTGTCGACCAGCTTCTTGTGCTCTTTCTGAATTGCGTTGAACACCGCAGCGTGAACCTTGTTTTCGACGCCCATGGCTTCAAGGGTCAGGAACATCTGGCCGTGTGCGTTCCACGGGCCGCCGAACATGGCCGGAATGCGGACGAAGTTCACGTCGGAAGGCAGTTTCTCAACCCATGGATTGATCACGGGTTCGAAAGCGTAGCAGTGCGGGCAGCCGTACCAGAACAACTCCACCACTTCGATCTTGCCAGGCACAGCTACCGGGACGGGATTGGTCAGTTCGACATATGGCGCTGCGGGTGCTTCAGCAGCTTGGGCGGTCATGCCAAACAGGCTGGCAGCGACGAGTGCGGCGCTGATGATCAGATTACGCATGCTTTACTCCTGGACAATTTTGGTCGCCACGCGCGACCTGTTTTCAGACAGGTCCTGGCGGGCTTGAGTTCTGTAGTGTAACGGCAGCAGCCACAAAAAAGGGCGGCCAAAGCCACCCTTTTTATGCTTGCATCGACGGATTAATCGAGCGTTAACGTTGCGGGAGATGTACACCTCGCGCAACGCCCGATTCGCCGGCCTTAGTGCAGGCCTTGAATGTAGCTGGACACCGCTGCGATATCTTCGTCGCTCAGCTTTTTGGAGATGCTCTGCATCGGCTTGGTGTCGCCATCGTTGGTGCGGCCGGCTTCTTCCTTGCGGAAGTCGGTCAGTTGCTTGGCGATGTATTGAGCGTGCTGGCCGCCCAGGTGCGGGAAGCCGGCAGCTGCGTTGCCTGTACCATTCGGCGAGTGGCAGCCGGTGCAGGCTGGCAGGCCCTTGGCCAGATCGCCGCCGCGAAACAATGCTTCACCGCGAGAAACGACTTTCGGGTCGGCGGCGCCAACACTGCCTTTCTGACTGGCGAAGTAGGCGGAGATATCGGCCAGATCCTGATCACTCAGGTTGGTCAGCAGGCCGGTCATTTCCAGTACCGTGCGTTTGCCGGACTTGATGTCGTGTAGCTGCTTGTTCAGATAACGCTCGCCCTGGCCTGCCAGTTTCGGAAAGTTAGGCGCCATACTGTTGCCATCCGGGCCATGACAGGCGCCACATACTGCGGCTTTCGCCTGACCAGCAGTCGCATCACCTGCAGCATGGGCAATGCCGGAGATCCCCACGGTCAACAGCAGACTCACGATCAATTTGTTCATCAGCTAATCCAACTACGGCTAAGGGTTAAAGAGTTATGGACCGGGATCACTCGCTCATCCACTGGATGATTGCTTGGTAATCCTCGGCACTGCAGTCCATGCACAAACCACGCGGCGGCATCGCCTTGAAACCCTGGGTCACGTGTTGCACCAGCGTCTCCATACCTTTCGCCAACCTCGGCGTCCAAGCTTCCTGATCACCCTTTTTGGGCGCCATGGGTAGTTGGCCGGAATGACAGGCACCACAAACACGGTTGTACACAGCTTCCGGATCCTGTGTAGCCTGAGCGCTGTAAAGCGGCATCAAGACACCGGCAGCTAGCAGCCATTTCGTCATAAAACGACCTTTTCAGGGTTGAGAGCGTTCTGCGTTCTAGTGCGCAATCAAGGTCAATCGCTCTCGTGAACTTCATCCTACGCTGGGACAAAGCGCACACAAAATCTGCGGCATTATATACTGGCGTCACTGAAACGGAAACGACACTGCTCGCCGCGTCCATTCCCGGCGCCGCCCACATCGGAAATCCCATGCAACTCAAGAACCCCATCCTCGGCCTGTGCCAACAGTCCACCTTCATGCTCAGCGCTGCCAAAGTCGATCAATGTCCCGACGACGAAGGCTTTGAAGTGGCCTTCGCCGGGCGTTCCAACGCCGGCAAGTCCAGTGCGCTAAATACCTTGACGCACGCCAGCCTTGCGCGGACCTCAAAAACTCCGGGTCGCACGCAGCTCTTGAACTTCTTCAAGCTAGACGATGATCGTCGTCTGGTCGACCTGCCGGGGTACGGTTACGCGAAAGTGCCTATCCCGTTGAAGCTGCACTGGCAGCGTCACCTGGAAGCCTATCTGGGTGGTCGTGAGAGTTTGAAAGGCCTGATTTTGATGATGGACATCCGTCATCCAATGACCGACTTCGACCTGCTGATGCTCGACTGGGCTGTCGCCAGCGGCATGCCGATGCACATTTTGCTGACCAAAGCCGACAAGCTGACCTACGGCGCGGCGAAAAACGTCCTGCTCAAGGTTCAGGCAGACATCCGCAAGGGTTGGGGAGATGCGATCAGCATCCAGCTGTTCTCGGCGCCAAAACGCATGGGCCTGGAAGACGCCTACACTGTACTGGCGGGTTGGATGGAACTGGCGGACAAGGGCACCGAGCTCGCGGAGTAAGCTCATTTACAAAAACCGCGGGCAAAAAAAACCCCGGACTTCTTATGGGGAGGGGGAAGTTCCGGGGTTCAAGTTCCGGACCGCTAGGGCGGAGTCCAGATATCTGCCAACACTTAACACAACATTAGGAGCATCGAAGGGCTTCACCACCCATTCAGTAACTCTGAGTGGCGATTCAGGTGATTAGTTCAGAATTTTTTAACAAGCCTTTGGAATAGGCCATCGAATTTTCCGAACTAAGAGCCCTTCGGTCTTTCTGCCGCGGCACTATGCCGCAGCGGAAAACGCCTTTTCAGACGGTTCAGTGAGCCTCATCCCAGTTATTTCCTACACCAACCTCTACCAACAGCGGCACATCAAGCTTCGCTGCGTCGCTCATGTGTGCGCGAATTTCATCGCGGACCTGGTCGACCAAATCTTCACGCACTTCCAAAACCAATTCATCGTGCACCTGCAGGATGACTTTGGCGTCGAGGCCTGACGCTGTCAGCCAGCTATCCACGGCAATCATGGCTTTCTTGATGATGTCCGCCGCAGTGCCTTGCATCGGGGCGTTGATCGCCGTGCGTTCGGCACCTTTGCGCAGGGCCGGGTTTTTCGCGTTGATTTCTGGCAGGTACAAGCGACGACCGAAGATGGTTTCGACGAAACCTTGTTCGGCGGCTTGGGCGCGGGTGCGCTCCATATATTCCAGCACGCCTGGGTAACGGGCGAAGTAACGGTCGATGTAGGCCTGGGATTGCTTGCGATCAACACCAATCTGCTTGGCCAGGCCAAACGCGCTCATTCCGTAGATCAAGCCGAAGTTGATCGCCTTGGCGCTGCGCCGTTGGTCGGTGGTGACATCTACCAGTTCAACCCCAAAGACTTCAGCTGCGGTGGCTTTGTGCACGTCCAGATCGTTGCGGAACGCGTGCAGCAAACCTTCGTCCTTGGCCAGGTGAGCCATGATTCGCAGTTCGATTTGCGAATAGTCCGCTGCCAGCAGCTTGTAGCCTTTTGGCGCGACGAACGCCTGACGAATCCGACGCCCTTCAGCGGTGCGGATCGGAATGTTCTGCAGGTTCGGGTCGCTGGACGACAAGCGCCCGGTCGCCGCGACGGCCTGATGATAAGAGGTATGAATTCGCCCGGTGCGCGGGTTGATCTGTTCTGGCAATCGATCGGTGTAGGTACTTTTCAGCTTGCTCATCGAGCGGTACTGCATCAGCACTTTGGGCAGCGGGAAATCCTGTTCGGCCAGTTCCGCCAGCACGGCTTCGGCGGTGGACGCCTGGCCCTTGGCGGTTTTGCTGAGGATCGGCAGGCCGAGTTTTTCGTACAGGATCACGCCTAATTGCTTCGGCGAGCCAAGGTTGAATTCTTCCCCGGCGATGGCAAATGCCTCACGCTCGAGGGCGACCATTTTCTCGCCCAGCTCAACGCTCTGAATGCCCAGCAGGTTGGCATCGACCAGCGCGCCTTGACGTTCGATCCGTGCCAGAACCGGCACCAGCGGCATTTCGATTTCGCTCAGGACCTTGCTCAGGCTCGGGATGGCATTGAGCTTTTCCAGCAGGGTTTGATGCAGGCGCAGCGTGACGTCGGCGTCTTCGGCGGCGTAAGGTCCGGCCAGTTCCAGGGAGATCTGATCAAATGTCAGCTGTTTGGCACCCTTGCCGGCGATGTCCTGAAAACTGGTGGTGGTGTGATTCAGGTACTTGAGCGCCAGGCTGTCCATGTCGTGGCGGGTCGCGGTGGAGTCCAGCACGTAGGATTCGAGCATCGTGTCGAAGGCGACGCCTTGGACGGTGATGCCGCAGCTCTGATCGCCACCGATGGCGCAGTTGGCCAGGATGTTCATGTCGAACTTGGCGTGCTGGCCAACCTTGAGTTTGCTCGGGTCTTCCAAAATCGGCTTCAGCGCGCGCAGCACGGTATCGCGATCGAGTTGATCTGGCACGCCCATGTAGGAATGGGTCAGCGGGATGTAGGCCGCTTCGTTGGCTTGTACAGCGAAAGACAGGCCCACCAGTTGTGCCTGCTGTGCATCGATGCCAGTGGTTTCGGTGTCGAAGGCAATCAGCTTGGCGTCGTTGAGCTTTTTCAGCCACAGGTCGAAATCAGCCTGGGTGAGGATGGTGGTGTACTTGAGTTCGGTGTCGACGGCCGCTTCTTCAGCCACCGGAGCGACGACTTCCTGGCCGGAACGCTTGGCGTCGCGCTGGTTCTCTTCGAACCAGCTCTTGAACTCAAGCAGGGTGTAGAGCTCAGCGAGCTTGTCGTGATCCGGCTTGCCCATTTGCAGGTCGTCGAGGCCGATATCCAGCGGCACGTCGATCTTGATGGTTGCCAATTGATAGGAGAGAAACGCCATCTCCTTGTGCTCTTCGAGCTTGGCCGGCAGGGTTTTGGCCCCGCGAATCGGCAGTGTCGGGACGATGTCGAGCTGAGCATAGAGGTCGGTCAGGCCGCCGTTCACGCCGACCAACAGGCCGGAAGCGGTCTTCGGGCCAATGCCCGGAACGCCCGGAATGTTGTCGGAAGAATCGCCCATGAGTGCCAGGTAATCGATGATCTGCTCGGGAGCGACGCCGAATTTCTCCTTCACGCCCTCCACGTCCAGCGCGCTACCGGTCATGGTATTGACCAAGGTAATGTGGCCGTCGACCAACTGCGCCATGTCCTTGTCGCCGGTGGAGATCACCACCGGACGGTCGGCCGCCGCACTGCTGCGGGCCAGGGTGCCGATCACGTCATCGGCTTCGACGCCTTCGACGCAAAGGAGCGGGAAGCCCAAGGCGATCACGCTCTGGTGCAGTGGCTCGATCTGAACACGCATGTCGTCGGGCATGCTCGGACGGTTGGCCTTGTATTCGGCGTACATGTCATCGCGAAATGTCCCACCCTTGGCGTCGAACACCACGGCGAACGGACTGTCCGGGTACTGCTTGCGCAGACTCTTGAGCATGTTCAGCACGCCTTTGACCGCACCGGTCGGCAAACCTTTGGAGGTGGTCAGCGGCGGAAGGGCGTGAAAGGCGCGGTACAGGTAAGAAGAACCGTCCACCAGGACGAGGGGGGCTTGGCTCATGAGCAGGATCAACCTTTTCGGCGGGTCCGGCGCTAGAATAGCGGGACCGTTGACGACAAAGGGACAAGGTTATCATGCGCACACTAAATCGCCTGTTGCTGGCTGGGTTGTTTGCATCCGTTCCGTTGGCCGTCATGGCGGCGGACGATGCACCGACACCGGAGCCGGAAGTCACTATCCGCACGGAAGGGGATAAAACCATCCAGGAGTACCGCCAAAACGGTTTCCTGTACGCGATCAAGGTCACACCGAAGGGCGCACCGCCTTACTTTCTGGTGCGTGCGGACGGAACGGATGCAAACTTCATCCGCTCGGATCAGCCGGATATGCTGATTCCTTCGTGGAAGATTTTTGAGTGGAAGTAGTTTCTTAATTTCAATCGGCGCTGGCTCAAGCAGCGGCGCCCGTACTGGCAGTTCAAACATGTCTGTGTTCACCCCACTGGCTCGGCCCGAGCTGGAAACCTTTCTCGCCCCTTACGGGCTCGGCCGCCTGCTTGATTTCCAGGGGATTGCCGCTGGTAGCGAAAACACCAATTTCTTCATCAGCCTGGAGCAGGGCGAATTTGTCCTGACCCTGGTTGAGCGTGGTCCGGTTCAGGAGATGCCGTTCTTCATAGAACTGCTCGACGTGCTACACAACGCCGACCTGCCAGTGCCTTATGCCTTGCGCACCACCGACGGCGTCGCGTTGCGCGAACTGGCCGGTAAACCTGCGCTGTTGCAGCCACGTCTGGCTGGCAAGCACATCAAGGAGGCCAATGCGCAGCATTGCGCTCAGGTGGGCGAGTTGCTCGGCCATCTGCACCTTGCAACCCAGGCCAACATGATCAAGCGCAAGACCGATCGCGGCCTGGACTGGATGCTGGAAGAGGGCACGCAGTTGCTGTCGCACCTCAATGCCGAGCAAAGCGATCTGCTGCAACGGGCGCTGGACGAAATCACACAGCAGAAGACAAAAATTCTGGCGCTGCCGCGAGCCAATATCCACGCCGACCTGTTCCGCGATAACGCGATGTTCGAAGGCACTCACCTGACTGGGTTGATCGACTTCTACAACGCGTGTTCGGGGCCGATGCTCTACGACGTGGCGATTGCCTTGAACGACTGGTGTTCGGGCGAGAGCGGGTTGATCGACGGGCCGCGGGCGAGGGCGTTGCTTGGCGCTTATGCAGCGCTGCGACCGTTCACGGCGGCCGAGGCGGAGTTGTGGCCGACCATGCTGCGGGTGGCGTGTGTGCGGTTCTGGTTGTCGCGGTTGATCGCCGCCGAGTCGTTTGCCGGGCAGGACGTGCTGATTCACGATCCGATGGAGTTTCAGCAGCGTCTGGCGCAGCGGCAGCACGTCAGTACTCATTTGCCTTTCGCGCTCTAAAAGCTTCGCGAGCAGGCTCGCTCCCACAGGGGATCTTTAGTGGACACAAAATCTGTGTTCGCATCGATCAATGTGGGAGCGAGCCTGCTCGCGAATGGAGCGACACAAATGTCTGGGTTACAACGACTCCAGACACCCCGCCAAATCATTCCCCAACTTCTCCAACACCTGCTCATACCCCTGAGCGGTCGCCGGCGTGTACCCGCCCAGCGCGTCCAGTTCCGCCAGCTTCACCGGTAGACCCGCCACCAGGGTTTCCGCCAGGCGCGGACGCAGAGGCGGTTCGCTGAACACGCAGGTTTTGCCGACTTCCTGCAATCGAGTGCGCATCGCCGCGACGTGCTGGGCGCCGGGCTGGACCTCAGCGGCGACGCTGAATACGCCGGCGTGCTTGAGGCCGTAGGCGTCTTCAAAGTAGTCGAAGGCCTCGTGGAATACGAAGTACGGTTTGCCCGCGATGCCGGCCAGGCGCGCCTTCAAGCGAAGATCCATGGCATCCAGACGCTCATCGAACGCCTTGAGGTTGCTCTGATAACGCGCGGCATTGGCCGGATCGGCTGCACTCAAGTCAGCAGCCATTTTTGTGGCGATAACACGGGCGTTGACCGGCGAAAGCCACAAGTGCGAGTCCAGACTGCCGGGACGGTGGTCGTGATCATGTTCGTCGGCTTCTTCATGGGACTGGCTATCTTCGGCGAAATGTCGCAGTTTCAAGCCCGGTAAATCCTGCACGGCGACACTGGGCAGCGTACGACCATTCAGCACGCGGGGCAGGAAACCTTCCATGCCCGGACCGATCCAGTAAACCAGATCCACCGATTGCACCTTCCGTACATCGGATGGGCGCAAGGCATAGTTATGAGGCGAGGCACCAGGCGGCAGCAAGACTTCCGGAATCGTCACGCCGTCCTGCACCGCCGCGGCGATCAGCTGTAGAGGCTTGATACTGGCGAGAACTTTGACTTCGGCGTGCGCTGAACTGATCAGCAGAAAACTTGCGACAAATGCGACAAAGATAGAAAAAAGTCGGGACACGATGACCACTCGAAGAGGTGAGAACGGGTAACATAATAACGTCTCTCACAAAACTCGTCGCCGCTCATGCCTAAAACACCGATTGCCAGCCGTCCCCACGACCACTCTCATTGCGTCCATAGCGCATTGTCTGAGGCCGATGCTCTGTGCGCACGTCAAGGCTTGCGCCTGACCGCCTTGCGCCGGCGGGTGCTGGAACTGGTCTGGCAAAGCCACAAACCGTTGGGTGCCTACGACATTCTCGCGGTGCTCAGCGAGCAGGACGGCCGCCGCGCCGCGCCGCCGACCGTGTACCGTGCGCTGGACTTCCTGCTGGAAAACGGCCTGGTACACCGCATCTCCTCCCTGAACGCCTTCGTCGGCTGCAATCACCCGGGACACGCCCACCAGGGCCAGTTCCTGATTTGCCGCGAATGCCACGCCGCCATCGAGCTCGAACAGAAATCCATCAGCGACGCGATCATCAGTAGCGCCAAGGATGTCGGATTTGTCGTCGAAGGCCAGACCGTTGAAGTGGTCGGCCTCTGCTCAGGTTGCCAGGGGGTTTGATGAGCAACGCGCTGATCCGCCTCGAGCAGGTTGCCGTCACCTTTGCCGGGCAAATCGTGCTGGATAACATCGAGCTGAGCGTCGAGCCCGGGCAGATCGTCACCCTGATCGGCCCTAACGGCGCCGGCAAGACCACGCTGGTGCGCGCTGTACTCGGTCTGTTGAAACCGGACAGCGGCAGCGTGTGGCGCAAGCCGAAACTGCGGGTCGGTTACATGCCGCAAAAACTTCACGTCGATCCGACGCTGCCGCTGTCGGTGCTGCGCTTCTTGCGTCTGGTACCGGGCGTGGACCGCGCCATGGCCTTGGCGGCACTCAAGGAAGTCGGCGCCGAACAGGTGATCGACAGCCCGGTGCAAAGTGTTTCCGGTGGCGAAATGCAGCGGGTGCTGCTGGCCCGGGCATTGCTGCGTGAGCCGGAACTGCTGGTACTCGATGAACCTGTGCAAGGCGTCGATGTGGCCGGTCAGGCCGAGCTCTACAGCCTGATCACACGATTGCGCGACCGCCACGGCTGCGGCGTGTTGATGGTGTCGCACGACCTGCATCTGGTGATGAGCACCACCGACCAGGTGGTCTGCCTCAACCGTCACGTTTGCTGCTCCGGGCATCCCGAGCAGGTCAGCGGTGATCCGGCTTTCGTCGAGCTGTTCGGAAAGAACGCACAAAGCCTGGCGATTTATCACCACCATCACGACCACGCCCATGACCTGCATGGCTCGGTGGTCAGCGCCGCCCCGTCGGCCCCTACCCACGTTCACGGAGATAGCTGCAAGCATGGCTGATTTTCTGCTCTACGCCCTGCTTGCAGGCCTGGCCCTGGCGTTGGTCGCGGGCCCGTTGGGTTCGTTCGTGGTCTGGCGGCGCATGGCCTATTTCGGCGACACCCTTTCCCATGCCGCGCTGCTCGGCGTGGCGCTGGGTTTTCTGCTGGATGTCAGCCCTACCGTTGCGGTCACCGTAGGCTGTCTGCTGTTGGCGGTGTTGCTGGTGACGTTGCAACAGCGCCAACCGCTGGCGTCCGACACGCTTTTGGGAATTCTCGCACCGAGCACGCTCTCTTTGGGTTTGGTCGTACTAAGCTTCATGCACGAAGTGCGGATCGACCTGATGGCTTATCTTTTCGGCGACTTGCTGGCGATCAGCCCGACCGATCTGGCCTGGATACTCGGTGGCAGCGCGGCCGTTCTGGCCTTGCTGGTGACGTTGTGGCGGCCATTGCTGGCAATCACGGTGCATGAAGAACTGGCCAGGGTTGAAGGCCTGCCGGTGGCGGCGTTGCGCTTGACCCTGATGTTGCTGATCGCTGTGGTGATCGCGGTGGCGATGAAAATCGTCGGTGTGTTGCTGATTACGTCCTTGCTGATCATCCCGGCGGCTGCGGCACAACGTCACGCCCGGTCACCGGAGCAGATGGCACTGGGCGCGAGCCTGCTGGGCATGCTCGCGGTCTGTGGTGGGTTGGCGTTGTCGTGGTTCAAGGACACCCCGGCGGGCCCATCGATTGTTGTGACAGCCGCCGCACTGTTTCTGCTGAGTTTTGTCCTGCCCCGTCGAGGGGTGTAGACTTGCTCGTTTTTTGCGCAAATAGAGAGTCGCAGGAATGAAGCCGTTCGCCTCCCGTTATCTGCTCCTTGTCGCATTTTCGCTGCTACTGGGCGCTTGCCAAAGCACGCCACCGGCGGCCACCGAGGCTACCGGTGCACGGGCCACGGCCATCGCGCAGCTGCAACAAAGCCTAGCCAGCAGCGAACTGGCGACTGCTGAAGATCAACTCGCTGCCTTGCAGGCCGAGTCGCCCAACGATCAATCCCTTGAGCAATACCAGCGGCAACTGGCCGAAGCCTATCTGCGCCGCAGCCAGATCGTGCTGCAAAAAGGTGATGTGAATGCGGCTGCCACGGCGCTGAGCCGTGCCCGGGCGTTGATGCCCAAGGCTCCGGCGCTGACTGGCGGGGTCAACAACGCCATCGTCAATGCCCGCAAAGCCGAGCTGGATAGAGCCGAAGCTGCGCTCATGGCTGCCGAAGCCAAGCCACAGGCCAAGGTCATTGATCCGACGGCTGAAAGCACCACAGTTGCATTGAACCTGACTGATATGACCAAGCTTCGTCGTCAACTGGATGCGATCGCCGCCGATGTGGTGAATTACCAGTGCGACGTGAGTATTCAGGCGCCACGCACCCAGGACTTCCCTTGGTTGACCACGTTGCTGACCAAGCGCGTGAAGAAACTCGATGCGGATTTTGACCTGAATCTGGAGAAGCAGATTCTGCGCAACGTTCCGGCGCAGATGGTTCTGAGTCCGCGTAAGCCCTAAAAGCATCGTCGGATCGCCGCCCGGAGCAAGCTCGCTCCCACAGTGAATCGGGGTGTTCACACTTCTGTGATCAGCTCCGAATCCTGTGGGAGCGAGCTTGCTCGCGATAGCGTCCTCCCTATCAATACAAATCTTTAAGCCGGAATCGCCTTGGCCTTAGGCTCCCTGTCCCACACCCGATGCTGCCCGATCGCGGCAAAAAACGGTTTGATCAACTTCGCATCCGTACCCACGATCAACCCCGCATCAGCCTCGAGTTTCAACACATCCAGCAACTGTTTGGCCTCGCCCTGCAGCGCAATCGCCTTCAAGTGCTTGTATGCCTCCAACAGATAATGCAGCGCCACCCCGTCAGTGCTCAACGCCTTGATCGACGCCGCGCCACCGGGCACAAACACCGCATCGAACGCCACCGAAGGCAAGCCTTCCATCGACGCATCGACCGGCAATGCTTTGCCATCGGCGGTGGTCACAGGAGCAGAAGTCGGACCGAGCAGTTTGGCGTGCGCACCTTCGGCCTTCAGCGCTTTCTTCATGGCATCAATCGCTGCACCATCGACGCCATTGGCTGCCAGGATTGCCACTTTGCGGGTTTTGATATCCGCCGGCAGCAAGTTGGCCTGGCTCAGGGCCGGCGAGCGATCCAGTGAGGTTTTGCGTACTTCGATCGTCCCGGCTTTGGGCGCTGGCAACCCCAGGTTCTGCGCCACGCGTTTAGCCAGTTCCAGATCGATGTTGGCCAGAATCTCATTCACCTGGCGCGCGCGGATGAACTCCCGCTCAACCTTGCCCAGCTCGAAGCTGTAAGCCGAGATGATGTGCTCCTGCTCGTGCTTGCTCATGCTGTGGTAAAACAGCCGCGCCTGGGAGAAATGGTCGCTGAATGATTCGCTGCGCTGACGGATCTTGTTGGCGTCAATGCGCTCTGGATAACTTTCGAAGCCGCCATCCTGGGCTGCCGGCGGCGTTTCTTTTGGCCAACCGCTATCAATGGAGTTTGGCTCGTAGGACGCGCGGCCCTTGTCGATGGTGGTGCGATGCAGCGCATCCCGTTGACCATTGTGGAACGGTGCGACCGGGCGGTTGATCGGGATCTCGTGAAAGTTCGGCCCGCCAAGTCGGCTGATTTGCGTATCGGTGTAGGAAAACAGTCGACCTTGCAGCAATGGATCGTTGGAAAAGTCGATCCCCGGCACGATATGCCCAGGGCAGAAGGCAACCTGTTCGGTTTCGGCGAAGAAGTTGTCGGGGTTGCGGTTGAGGGTCATTTTGCCCAGTGGGGTGATCGGCACCAGTTCTTCCGGAATCAGCTTGGTCGGGTCGAGGATGTCGAAGTCGAATTTATGTTCGTTCTCCTCCTCGATGATCTGTACGCCCAGTTCCCATTGTGGGTAGTCGCCCATCTCGATCGACTCCCAGAGATCGCGACGGTGGTAATCCGTGTCTTTACCGGCGAGTTTCTGCGCTTCATCCCACACCAGCGAACAGGTCCCGGCCGTGGGGCGCCAGTGGAATTTGACGAAGCGCGATTTACCTTCGGCATTGATCAGGCGGAAGGTGTGCACGCCGAAGCCTTGCATGCTGCGCAGGCTTTTCGGGATCGCCCGGTCGGACATGGTCCAGATCACCATGTGCGCCGACTCTGGTACCAGAGAGACAAAATCCCAAAAGGTATCGTGAGCTGAGCCACCGGTGGGTATCTCATTGTGCGGCTCGGGTTTCACCGCGTGCACGAAGTCAGGAAATTTGATCGCATCCTGAATGAAAAACACCGGCATGTTGTTGCCCACTAAGTCGAAGTTGCCTTCGTCGGTGAAAAACTTCACCGCGAAACCTCGTACGTCCCGCACGGTATCGCCCGACCCACGAGGGCCCTGCACCGTGGAGAAGCGGACGAAGACCGGGGTTTTTTGGCTTGGGTCTTGTAGGAACCCGGCCTTGGTCAGCACGGAATGGGTTTCATAGCTCTGGAAGTAGCCGTGAGCACCGGTGCCGCGGGCGTGGACGATGCGCTCGGGAATGCGTTCATGGTCAAAGTGCGTGATCTTTTCACGCATGATGAAATCTTCCAGCAACGATGGCCCGCGGGCGCCGGCTTTCAACGTGTTCTGGTTGTCCGAGACTTTCACGCCCTGGTTGGTGCGCAGGGCCTGTTCAGTGGCGTCGGAGCGAAATTGCTCCAGGCTGTCGAGCTTGGCATTGGTGTTACCGCGGTCCGGGGTATCGGTCCCGGCCAGTGCGCTTTTGGTTGCGGCAGGTTTTTTAGTACTCATCAGACAAAACTCCTCGTTGCGATTCCCGCCGTAGCCAGGACTCTTGAGCAAATACCCCAGGCACGGACCGGGGGCGTTTTCGAGTTGCCTAATTAGTGACTGATGACGTTTTGCGCCGTTCCTTTTTTCTAACCTTTGATCGCGTTATTGCCAAATGGAAGGTTGAATGCGGAATAAATGCTAATAACCTCTATACGGACAGGCTAAAATGCGCGCCCGGCTAACCGCTGATCCTTTTCCAACGCGCCCCACAAGGTTCGCTACGTGATCGAGTTTCAAAACGTCCACAAAACCTACCGCGTCGCCGGTAAGGATATTCCCGCCCTGCATCCGACCAGTCTGACGATTGAGAACGGTCAGGTCTTCGGTTTGATCGGCCATTCCGGTGCGGGAAAAAGTACCCTGCTGCGTCTGATCAATCGCCTTGAAGAGTCCAGTGGCGGCAAGATATTCGTCGACGGCGAAGAAGTCACTGCGCTCGACGCCAACAGCCTGCGACGCTTCCGTCAGCAAGTCGGGATGATTTTCCAGCACTTCAACTTGCTGGCGTCCAAGACCGTGGCCGACAACGTCGCGCTGCCATTGACCCTGGCCGGTGAGCTGTCCCGCAGTGAGATTGACCGGCGTGTGGCCGAGTTGCTGAAGCGGGTCGGCCTGTCTGACCACGCCAAGAAGTACCCGGCGCAGTTGTCCGGTGGCCAGAAGCAGCGCGTCGGCATCGCCCGCGCCCTGGCAACCAAGCCGAAAATCCTGCTGTGCGACGAAGCCACCAGCGCACTGGACCCGCAGACCACTGCGTCGGTCCTGCAATTGCTGGCCGAGATCAATCGCGAACTGAAGCTGACCATCGTGTTGATTACCCACGAGATGGACGTGATCCGCCGGGTCTGCGACCAGGTCGCGGTGATGGACGCTGGCGTGATCGTCGAGCAAGGTTCGGTAGCCGAGGTGTTCCTGCATCCGAAGCACCCGACCACCAAGCGCTTCGTGCAAGAAGACGAGCAGATCGACGAAAGCGAACAGCGCGACGACTTCGCTCACGTGCCGGGCCGCATCGTGCGTCTGACCTTTCAGGGCGAAGCGACCTACGCACCGCTACTGGGCACTGTCGCTCGTGAAACGGGTGTGGACTACAGCATCCTGGCCGGTCGTATCGACCGCATCAAAGACGTGCCCTACGGGCAGTTGACCCTGGCCGTTACCGGTGGCGACATGGAAGCGGCGTTCGCCCACTTCACCGCAGCTGACGTCCACATGGAGGTGCTGCGCTGATGGAAGTCCTGGCAAGTTTCTTCGTCAACATCGACTGGTTCGAAATCTGGCTGGCCACCGGCGATACCTTTCTGATGCTCTTCGGTTCGCTGTTGTTCACCGTTTTGCTCGGCCTGCCCCTGGGCGTGCTGTTGTTCCTCTGCAGCCCGCGTCAGTTGCTGGAAGCCAAAGGCGTCTACGCGATGCTGTCGCTGGCGGTGAACATCCTGCGTTCGCTGCCGTTCATCATTCTGCTGATTGTGATGATTCCGTTCACGGTGTTGATCACCGGTACGTCCCTCGGTGTCGCCGGTGCGATTCCGCCGCTGGTGGTGGGCGCTACGCCATTCTTTGCGCGACTGGTGGAAACCGCCCTGCGTGAAGTGGATCGCGGCATCATCGAGGCAACCCAGGCCATGGGCGCGACCACGCGGCAGATCATCACCAATGCCTTGCTGCCGGAAGCCCGCCCGGGCATCTTCGCGGCGATTACAGTGACAGCCATTACACTGGTGTCCTACACGGCGATGGCGGGTGTGGTCGGCGCGGGTGGTTTGGGCGACCTAGCGATCCGTTTCGGTTACCAGCGTTTCCAGCCTGATGTGATGGTCGTGACGGTGATGTTGCTGCTGGTGATCGTTCAGGTTCTGCAAACCGTTGGCGACAAACTGGTTGTCCATTTCTCCAGGAAATAAACAGTTCTCGTAAATGACAATTGAGCCGGCCATTCGCTGGCAGGCGCCGAATTCAGGCGCCTCAAACGGGCACCGCAAGCGGGCGCCCACAAGGAGTTAGCTGAATGAAAAAACTACTCGTAGCGCTCGCAACAGTTGCAGCGTTCTCTGCTCAGGCCGATGAAACCCTGACCGTCGCGGCTACCCCGGTTCCGCACGCAGAAATCCTCGAATTCGTTAAACCGGCCCTGGCCAAAGAAGGCGTGGACCTGAGGGTCAAAGTCTTCACCGACTACATCCAGCCGAACGTGCAGGTGGCCGAAAAACGTCTGGACGCCAATTTCTTCCAGCACCAGCCGTACCTCGACGAATTCAACAAGGCCAAGGGCACCAATCTGGTGGCCGTTGCCGGCGTGCACCTGGAACCGCTGGGCGCTTACTCCAGCAAGTACAAAGCGCTGACCGAGCTGCCAGGCGGCGCCAACGTGGTGATCCCGAACGACGCCACCAACGGCGGCCGTGCGCTGTTGCTGCTGGCGAAGGCTGGCCTGATCAAGTTGAAGGATTCGAACAACATCCTCGCGACCGTCAAGGACATCACCGAGAACTCCAAGGACCTGAAATTCCGTGAACTGGAAGCCGCGACCATCCCGCGCGTGCTGACCCAGGTCGACCTGGCACTGATCAACACCAACTACGCGCTGGAAGCCAAGCTTGATCCGTCCAAGGACGCGCTGGTCATCGAAGGCAACGACTCGCCTTACGTGAACATCCTCGTTGCCCGTCCAGACGACAAGGACAGCGAAGCGATGAAGAAGCTGATTGCTGCCCTGCACAGCCCGGAAGTGAAAGCCTTCATCCTCGAGAAGTACAAAGGCGCGGTATTGCCAGCGTTTTGATCTGAAGCGTTAACGAAAAATGGGGCGCATCGAATGCGCCCCATTTTTTATGCCTGAAACACCAACCTGTAGGAGCCAGGCTTGCCGGCGAAGGCGGTCTTACGGGCGCCTTCGCCGGCAAGCCTGGCTCCTACAGGGGGCGTGGTGCTTAGTTACGGTTTAGCATCACCGGCAACTGTGCCACCAATTTCACGTTGTTCAACGGCGCCCGAATGAACCCACGCTGCGTCCCGTCCGGCCCGATCACCGCCAGGTTGCCGCTGTGGTCAACGGTGTAATTCGGTTTGCTGGTGTCCGCTGGAATGAACGGAATACTCACCGCGTTGGCCAGTTTCTGGATGTCTTCAACCGACGAAGCCGTCAGCCCTTTGAACTGAGGATCGAAGTAGCCCAAGTACTGCTTGAGCTGCTGGGGCGTATCGCGATTCGGGTCGACGCTGACCAGAATGATCTGCAACTTATCCACAGCCTCTGGCGGCAGTTCGCTCTTGATCTGACGCAACTGGGCGAGGGTGGTCGGGCAGATGTCCGGGCAGAAGGTGTAGCCGAAGAACAGCAGCGACCATTTGTCTTTCAGCTCGTTGACCGCCACTGGTTTGCCGTCCTGATCGGTCATCGTCACGTTCGGCAGGTTGCGGCTTTGCGGCAGCAGAATGATCCCGGCATCGATCAGAGCCGTCGGGTCGCCCTGGCCTTTTCCGGACAGCACTTTGTTAATGGTCAGGCCCAGGACCAGCGCGATCAGGGCGACGAGGATGAAGACGGTTTTCTGGGTTCGAGTCATAGGTTCAACAGTAAGTAGTGATCTACGAGCAGCGCGATAAACAGCAGGAACAAGTAGTAAATAGAGTACTTGAAGGTGTTGATCGCCGCGTGCGGCCGAGTGCCACGGTACAGCACCACGGCCCATTGCAGAAACCTCGCGCCAAGTCCCAGCGCGCAAATCAGGTAAAGCACACCGCTCATGTGGATCACGTACGGCATCAAGCTCACGGCCAGCAGCGCGAAGGTATAAAGCAGGATGTGGACCTTGGTGTAGTGCTCGCCATGGGTCACCGGCAGCATCGGGATGTCAGCCTTGGCGTATTCCTCTTTGCGGTGAATGGCCAGGGCCCAGAAGTGCGGTGGGGTCCAGGCGAAGATAATCAGCACCAATAGCAAGGGTTCGGCGCTGACATGCCCAGTGGCGGCGGTCCAGCCGAGCAGCGGCGGGGCGGCGCCGGCCAATCCGCCGATGACGATGTTTTGCGGTGTCGCGCGTTTCAGGAAGCCGGTGTAGACCACCGCGTAGCCGAGCAGCGAGGCCAGGGTCAGCCACGCCGTCAGTGGATTGGTGAAGGCCAGCAGTATGGCTTGCCCAAGTACCGCCAACACCAAGGCAAACGTCAGCGCGGCCGCCGGTGACACTCGACCTTCGGCCAAGGGACGTTTGTGCGTGCGGGCCATGACCGCATCGATGCGCCGGTCTACCACATGATTGACGGCTGCCGCACCACCGGCACACAAGGCGATCCCCAGATTGCCGAACACCAGCACCGTCCACGGCACCCCGGCGCGGGTCGCGAGGAACATGCCGACCAGCGAGGTGATGAGCATCAGCACCACCACTTTCGGCTTGGTCAGCTCCAGGTAGTCACGCCAGATCGCCTGACTGTGACGTGCGCCGATCAGAGTCGCCATGGCATCTCTCCTTTTATTGTTATGGGCCCGGCTGAGTGTTTACGCGGGCTGAACCGCCAGCGTGCAGGGGGTTGCTGCTTGACCCGAACCAGACTGGTTCGCGCGTGATAATTGACCAGCACCATCGTCAGCAACAGTGCCGCGCCGCCCGCGTTGTGCGCGACGGCCACTGGCAGTGGCAGGTGAAACAGCACATTGCTGATGCCGAGGGTGATTTGTGCGGCGAGGGCGATCAGCACCAACCCGGCCAGCCGCGTCATGCCGACCACCTTCAGTTGCCACGCCAACCCGAGCAGCACCAGCGTCACTAACAATGCGCCTATGCGGTGAGTCAGGTGAATGGCGGTGCGGGCATCGCTGTCCAGTTGCCCGCCGAGGTAATTGGGGCCGATGTGTTGGGTCAGGTGAAAACCGTTGGCGAAGTCCGCAGGCGGCAGCCATTGCCCATGACAGGTCGGGAAGTCGATACAGGCCACCGCCGCGTAGTTGGAACTGACCCATCCACCCAAGGCAATTTGCAGAATCACCAGCAGCAACCCGGCGGTCGCCCAGTACTGCAAACGCCGTGGTACGGTCAGCGCCGGCAACACGCCGGACAATCGCAACGTCAGCAAAAACAGCAGGCTCAACGTCGCAAAGCCGCCGAGCAAATGCCCGGTGACCACTTGCGGCCAGAGCTTGAGCGTTACCGTCCACATGCCGAATGCCGCTTGGGCAATCACCACCGCCAGCAGGAACAACGGCAACTTCACTGGCTGCCCCGGGTGACGACGATGAACCCAGGCGCGGCCGGCCAATACCGAGATCAGCAGCCCCAGCGCGCCGGCGAAGTAGCGGTGAACCATCTCGTTCCAGCCCTTATGGGCTTCGACGGGAGCGTCGGGAAAATGCAGTTCGGCATGGGCCAATTGAACTTCGCTTTTCGGCACGCTGATAAAGCCATAGCAACCCGGCCAGTCCGGGCAGCCGAGGCCGGCGTGGGTCAGGCGGGTGTAGGCGCCGAGCAACACCACAATCAGTGCCAGCAAGGTGGCAAACAGCGCGAGGCGAAATCCAGGTTTGGCCATGACGATGCCCTTATCCGATGTTCGACAGTTTCAGCAAATGGCGCAGGTCGTTGAGCAGATCCTTACCCTTCACCGTCGGGTCGTAGCGCAGCACCAGATTGCCATGCGGATCGATGATCCACAGCTGTGGCACTGACTGGTCGCCGGCGGTCTTATGGAAGTCGGTCAAATTCAGGGGATAACGCTGTAATTGAGGATACTCGCGCGTCAGCTTGGCGTCGTATTCACTGCTCAGCGGTTGTGCCGCGGCCAAGGCGTGACTGGCGCGCCCGGCATCACGGCCGAGGCCGATCTGGATCTGCCGCGCCAGGTACACCAGTTGCTGGCAGTCCACCGAGCAATCCTTGGGCGCGGTCACCAGTATCTGCCAACGATCCTCCTGCGCCTGCACGCCGAGATCGGCGCGGGTCTGGCCGTTGCCGATCAGTTCGCCGTGATAGCTGCGACCTTCCGGCACCCAGAACTGCAATTTGTACATGCCGGTGGCGAGGATCATCGGACCGATCACCCCGAGCAGGATCAGCAGTAACTGCAAGCGACCTTTACGCCGACTCGCCGGCGTTTTCGCTTCAGACATGCTGGGTGGATTCATGGCCGCTCCCATGGTGTTTCTCCTTTGCGTTGTGCCAGCCGAGATAGAGATAGAGGCCGAACAGGGCGATCGACATGGCGAACCACTGCACGGCATAAGCCAGGTGTTTTTCCGGTCCCATGGCGATTACTGGCCAGTCAGCCTGGTAAGTCGCGGGACCGCTTTCTGCGCGTAATTCGTAGGCAAAACCTTCGCGATCCAGCGCCGTCCAGAGCCTGGCCGGTTCGACCGCGGTGATCAGTTGTGGCCAGGTCGTGGTGTTCGGGTCGGCGTGCAACTGGAAAGTGGCGCCGGGGGAGACGTAGACCCAGGCAACGAGGCTCAAGGCCTGAGTCGGTGTAGTGAATTGCGGTGGGGTGCGGCGATCCGGCCACGGCAGCCAGCCGCGATTGACCAGCAGCCAGAGCCCGGTCGCCTGATCCTGAAACGGTTGCAGCAGTTCGACGCCAACCTTGCCGTCGCGCTGACGGTTATCCAGCAACAGGCTGTGTGCGGCATCGAACTGGCCGTGCAGGTGAACCCGGCGGAAGGCCGGATCTGCGGTGGATTGCAGCTCGGTGCTGGCCATTGGTTCGGCGGCACGGCGCTCGGTGTAGCTTTGCAACAGCGCGCTTTTCTCTGCGCCCCGGCTCAATTGCCAGAACCCGAGTGACACCAGCATGGGCAACAACACCGCGACCACCAGGGTCGGCACGATGCCCGGCCGGAAACGCTTCATGGCGTCGCCAGAAAGTCGGTAGTCGCGATAGCTATACTCAAGTGCATCGCCTTTCCCCTGGAGTCTCACCATGCTCAAAGCAGCCATCGTCCTGATGCTGATTGCCACGGTTGTCAGCCTGTTCAGCGGCCTGTTTTTTCTGGTCAAGGACGACAGCAGCTCGAACCGCCTCGTCATTGCCTTGAGTGTTCGTGTCGCGCTGGCCGCCATCACCGTCGGCTTGATTGCCTGGGGGTTTCTCAGCGGCCAGCTGGTTTCAAACGTGCCTTGGTAAGCCTCAGAGCACGTAGACGAAAACGAATAGTCCGATCCACACCACGTCTACGAAGTGCCAGTACCAGCTCGCGGCCTCAAATCCGAATTGGTGATCGGCATCGAAATGCCCGCGCATGATCCGCATCAGCATTACAAACAGGATGATGGTGCCCATGGTCACGTGGGCGCCGTGGAAGCCGGTGAGCATGAAGAAGGTCGCGCCGTAGATCCCGGAACCCAGGGTCAGGCCCAGTTCCTTGTAAGCGTGGATGTACTCTTCGGCCTGGAAGCCGAGGAACGCGCAACCGAGCAATACGGTCAGCGCCAGCCAGATTTTCAGTGCGCCGCGATGGCCCTTTTTCAAGGCGTGGTGGGCGATGGTCACGGTGACGCTGGAACTCACCAGCAGCACGGTATTGAGCAGCGGCAGGCCCCACGGGCTGATGACATCCTTGGGGGCGGGAAAGAGTTTCGGGTCCGGGTTATTCAGCAACGGCCAGGTGAATTCGAACGTCGGCCAGAGCATGTGGGCGAGGCCTTTGGCGCCTTCACCGCCCAGTGACGGGCCAGTGATGTTGCGTACATAAAACAGTGCCCCGAAGAAGGCGATGAAGAACATCACCTCCGAGAAGATGAACCAGCTCATGCCCCAGCGGAACGAGCGATCCATCTGCGCACTGTACAACCCCTGGCGACTTTCCTTGATCACCGTGCCGAACCAGCCGAACAGCATGTAGGCGAGCAGCAGGCTGCCGACGAAAAAGATCAGTGGGCCGTGGGATTCCGGCCGCGCCGCCTTCAGGTCGTTGAACCAGGTGGCCAGGCCGAGCACGGTGACGAACATACCGACCGTGGCAATGATCGGCCATTTGCTCTGGGCCGGTACGTAATAATGTTCATGAATTGCCATTTATTGTTCTCCTTATCGGGCACGCTTTAACGCCTAGCCACCGGTATTTGCAGCAACAGCCGCGGGTGGATGACGTGCGGTGATATCGAACAGCGTGTAGGAAAGCGTCAGGTGCTTCACATCCTTGGGCATGTCACGGTCAACGATGAAACGTACCGGCATCTCGATCCGTTGACCGGGCTGCAGCACTTGCTGGGTAAAGCAGAAACATTCGGTCTTGTGGAAGTACGCCGCCGCCGCGCTGGGCGCGATGCTCGGAACCGCCTGGGCGCTCATCGGGCGATCGGTCGGGTTATGGGCGATGAAAATCATCTCGTTCACCGCTCCCGGATTCGCCACCAGTTCGTCGCCCTTGGGATAGAAGTCCCAAGACATGTCGGCGGAATTGGTCGACAGAAACTGCACGCGGACTTGCCGCGAGGTGTCGACCGTTTGTTCGCCCTCATACTGCCCGCCGGTCTTGCCGTTGATGCCGAACGCTTTGCACATCACGTCGTAGATCGGCACCAGGGCAAACCCGAAGACAAACATCGCCACCACCACCAGCAGCAGGCGCGTGACCAGCTTCTTCAAAGAAATAGAGTCAGCCACGATACAAGCCCTCCACAAAAACCCATGTGGGAGCGCCGCACCGCCGCTCCCACAGTCATTTCACTTCCGGCGGCGTGGTGAAGGTGTGATACGGCGCCGGTGACGGAATACTCCATTCCAGGCCTTCGGCCCCATCCCACGGTTTGGCCGGTGCCGGCTCGCCGCCACGGATGGTCTTGATCACGATGAACAGGAAGAAGATCTGCGTGGCGCCGAACATGAACGCACCGATCGACGACACCATGTTGAAGTCGGCGAATTGCAGGTTGTAGTCGGGAATCCGCCGCGGCATGCCCGCCAGCCCCACGAAGTGCATCGGGAAGAACGCCATGTTCATGCCGATGAACGACAGCCAGAAGTGCAGCTTGCCGAGGGTTTCGTCGTACATGTGACCGGTCCATTTCGGCAGCCAGTAGTAGGCCGAGGCGAAGATCCCGAAGATCGCCCCCGGTACCAGTACATAGTGGAAGTGCGCGACCACGAAGTAGGTGTCCTGGTACTGGAAGTCCGCCGGTGCGATGGCCAGCATCAACCCGGAGAAACCTCCGATGGAAAACAGGATCACGAACGCCACCGCAAACAGCATCGGTGTCTCGAAGGTCAGCGAGCCTTGCCACATGGTGCTGGCCCAGTTGAACACCTTGACCCCGGTGGGTACGGCGATCAGCAACGTGGCGTACATGAAGAACAACTCGCCCACCAATGGAATGCCAACCACGAACATGTGGTGCGCCCAGACGATGAACGACAGGAACGCGATACTCGCCGTCGCATAGACCATCGAGGTGTAGCCAAACAGCGGTTTGCGTGAGAAGGCCGGAATGATCGAGCTGACGGCACCGAAGGCCGGCAGGATCATGATGTACACCTCGGGGTGACCGAAGAACCAGAACACGTGCTGGAACAACACCGGGTCACCGCCACCGGCGGCACTGAAGAAGCTGGTGCCGAAGTGGATGTCCATCAGCATCATCGTCACGCAGCCGGCCAGTACCGGCATCACCGCGATCAGCAGGAACGCGGTAATCAGCCAGGTCCAGACGAACAGCGGCATTTTCATCAACGTCATGCCGGGGGCGCGCAGGTTGAGGATGGTGGCGATCACGTTGATCGCGCCCATGATCGAACTGATCCCCATCAAGTGGATGGCGAAGATGAAGAAGGTCACGCTTTCCGGTGCGTAGGTCGTCGACAGCGGGGCGTAGAACGTCCAGCCGAAGTTCGGTCCACCGCCGGGGGTGAACAGGGTCGATACCAGCAGGATGAATGCTGCCGGCAACAGCCAGAAGCTGAAGTTGTTCATCCGTGGCAGGGCCATGTCCGGCGCGCCGATCATCAACGGAATCATCCAGTTGGCGAGGCCGACGAACGCTGGCATCACCGCACCGAAGACCATCACCAGACCGTGCATGGTGGTCATCTGGTTGAAGAACTCCGGCTGGACGATTTGCAGTCCCGGTTGGAACAACTCGGCACGAATCACCATCGCGAACGAGCCACCGAGCAAGAACATGGAGAACGCGAACCACAGGTATAGCGTGCCGATATCCTTGTGGTTGGTGGTCAGCACCCAGCGCATCAGGCCTTTGGCGGGGCCGTGGGCGTGGGCGGTGCCGGTATGAACATGGTCATCGACGACAGCAGTCATGTCCTGTCTCCTGCAAACAGATGGGCTGGGCAGGCCGGGACGCGATGCCCCGACTGGTTCCTTACGTGCGCAATAGACCGGGTCATTTGCTTTCCGCCTGTTTCAGCTCCAGCACTTCTTTAGGGGTGACCATGTCGCCCTTGTTGTTGCCCCAGGCGTTACGTTCGTAGGTCACGACCGCTGCGATATCGACTTCCGAGAGTTGCTTGCCGAACGCCGCCATGGAGGTGCCGGGCTTGCCGTGGAAGACAATGCCCAAGTGATCCTTGATCGGTCCGGTAGCGATTTTCGAGCCCTTGAGCGCCGGGAACATCGGCGGCAAGCCCTGACCTTCGGCCTGGTGACAGGCCACGCAGGTGGTGTGATAAACCTTGTCGCCGCGCTCCTTGAGTTCGTCGAGGGTCCATTCCTTGCTGGTCAGCTCTTTAAGCTGCAGGGCTTCAGCCTTGCGCTCGGCCAGCCATTTTTCGTAATCGGCCTTTTCCTTGACCTCGACCACGATCGGCATGAAGCCGTGGTCCTTGCCGCATAATTCGGCGCATTGACCGCGGTAGATGCCGGGCTTGTCAACGCGGGTCCAGGCTTCGTTGACGAACCCCGGGATCGCATCGCGCTTGACCGCAAAGGCCGGCACCCACCAGGAGTGGATGACGTCGGCGGAGGTCACCAGGAAGCGCACCTTGGCGCCGATCGGCAGCACCAATGGCTTGTCGACCTCAAGCAGGTAATGCTCGCCCTTGGTTTCCTTGTTGTTGATCTGATCGGCGGGCGTGTTCAGGTTGCTGAAGAAATCAACGTCCTGGCCCAGGTATTTGTAATGCCACTTCCATTGATAACCGGTGACCTGGATATCGATATCCGGCTCACTGGCGTCGTACATCTTGATCAGGGTTGCAGTCGCGGGAACCGCCATGGCCACCAGAATCAGGAAGGGCACGATGGTCCAGAGGATTTCAACGGTGGTGCTTTCATGAAATTTTGCAGCCACCTGCCCGGTCGAGCGGCGGTGGAGAATCATCGACCAGAACATGGCGCCGAAGACGATGATGCCGATCACTACACAGATCCAGAAAATGGTCATGTGCAGGTCAAATACTGCGTGACTGATTTCAGTCGCTCCCGGCGCCATATTCACAGCCCATTCGGCGTGTGCCGGACTGAAAATCGACCACAACAGGAGGCCCATCCAGACATGTGGATGTCGCATCATTGCGGGTTCCCCTTATCGTTCTTGTTATCCCGCCGGCTTTCACCTGCGGCAAGGGAGCGGCTTTTTCAGACTACGAACTTGAATCGCCGAGCCTTGCTGCGTGTGCAGTCGGGCGTCATCAGCTAACTCCATTCCCACCCGAGTATAGACAGCGACCGCCACCTCGCAACGTGATGGCGTAAATCATCTGAAACAGCTGGGACTTGCGTTCCAGGGCACGAATGGAGAAGGATGCAGACGAGTGGTGGCAAACCGATATAACTTTGATGTCTCAAGGATGAAATAATTATGACAAATGCGTCTTAGCATTTTTCGTATGCCAGCTAAGTTATGTCCTCCCTATTTCATTGCCTTTGTTTCCTGGAGTTTTCATGAACACCGCCGCATTGCGCGAGCAGATCCAAAAAGCCCAACAACACGAAGCCGAAACCGGCCTGCTGACTCGTCAGCTGGAAACCCAACTGCCACACCTTCACTCCGCCATCCAATTGCCGGATGTCGACGCCAACGGCGTGATGACGCGTTTTGTGGCCGCGTATATAGAGCAAGTGCCGGACCTGCTGGACGCAGCCAATGAAGTCGCCAGGGAAGCGGGTATCGAATCACAGATCAAACCGGTGCTGAAAATCGCCGAGCAGTTCTTCCTCCAGCCGCCGGCGATCATGGCCGGTCACGTCGGTCTGGACAGCCTGCTGGACGAAGCCTATCTGGCGCACCGCCTGGTCGAAGAGGTCAATGACCTGTACATCAAGTATTTTGGCCAGCCACTGATCCCCTTGGACATGACTGTTGCCAACCTGATTGCCCACCAACTGATCGGCGAGGAGTTCGCCAATCAACTGGATGAGGCGGTGCATCACGCCGTGGACGAGATGCTCAATGAAGACAGTTTCGCGCTGGACTCCGTCGAGGCCTACCGCGAGAAACTCAACAGCCCGGACACCGGCGCTGCATGGAAGCGCTGGCCGTGCCTGTCGCGCCAATTGGGCGTAGGCCTTGAGCTGGATCAGCCAGCGGCTTGATAAGTTGCCCCTAAAGAAATCGCAGCCTATTGGCTGCGATTTTTTTAAGCGGCTGCGGAGCCGACGCCCGTCGTGGTCCGCAATCGCCCTTCCAACCTGCGCTTCAACCCCCGCGCTTCAATCAACAGTTTTGATCCCTTGGCCGCATTGGCCCGCCCCCATTCCTCCAGCAATTCCAGACACGAGTGATCGATGTAGCTCAGGTTATTGAGCGGCACATGGACCGTCGCGCCTGCCGGAATGGTCCCCAGCACCTGGGTCAGCGCCGGCACTTTGAGAAAGGTCGCTGCACCTATCAATCGCAGTTCCATTTCGCCGTCCTTGGGCAGATCGATCAGGCTGATTTTCAGACGCGAAGCCTTCCAGGCCAGTTTGGCCAAGGTCAGGCCGAAGCCGATCAGCACGCCGGTCAGCAGGTCGGTGAAGATGATTGCCAGGGCGGTCGCCGCGTAGGTGAACATCGGCATCCGGCCATATCGGCCCAGACCGCGGAAGGCCTTGAGGTCGACCAGTTTAAAACCGGTATAAACCAGAACGCCCGCCAGGCTCGCTACCGGAATGCTTTGCAGCACGCTGGACAGCAGCAACACGAAAGCCAGCAGCCACAGGCCATGGAAGATCGCCGACAGACGCGTGGTGGCGCCCGCCTGGACGTTGGCCGAACTGCGCACGATCACGCCGGTCATTGGTAGCGCGCCAAGCAGACCACAGAGCATGTTGCCGACGCCTTGAGCCGACAATTCCCGGTCGAAGTCGGAACGCTGGCCGCTGTGCATGCGGTCGACCGCGGCGGCCGAGAGCAGGGTTTCGGCGCTGGCGATAAACGCCACGGCAAATGCGGCAATGAGCAGCGTCGGGTCAGCCAGATTGAGCAGATCCGCAGGTTTCAACCAGTCGATGGCTTCTGCCAGGTTGGCTGGGACTTCCACTCGTTTGACCTGCAAGGCGAGCACCAGGCTGGCGACAGTCGCCAGGCCTACGCCAAGCAGTGCGCCGGGAATGAAGCGCAGGGAATGGGGGCGGAATTTCTCCCACAACCACATCACCGCAATCGTCGACAGTCCGAGCAAACCGGCTTGCCAACCCAAGGAGGGCAAGGCCTGCACGACGGCAGCCGGGAAGGCTGCCAGGTTATCCAGCCCGGAAGGCTTGGGCACGGCGTCGAGCATCACATGCACCTGTGACAACACGATCAGCACGCCAATTCCGGCGAGCATGCCGTACACCACCGCAGGCGCCGTGACCCGAAACCAGCAGCCCAGCTTTAAACGCCCAGCCACCAGTTGCAGAAAACCGGCCAGCAGCAGGATTGGCCCGAGCATGGCGATACCGTGCTGGCGCACCAGTTCGAACACCAGAACCGCCAAACCGGCCGCCGGGCCGCTGACTTGCAGTGGCGAACCGGCAATCCAGCCCACCACCAAGCCACCGATGATCCCGGTGATCAAACCCTTGGACGGCGGCAGCCCCGAGGCGATAGCGATGCCCATGCACAAGGGCAGGGCGACGAGAAACACAACCACGGACGCCAGCAGCTCCCGTGGCAGAACAGCTTTAAGTTGAGCAGCACGCATGGTGACTCTCCCGAAGTTTTCTTCAGGCGTGGCGAAGCCAGGCTGCCTGATCGGCAGCCTTGGCTAAACCACACAGGGATTTAGGAGGATTTAGAAGCGCGCTTTGGGCGTCGCCACCGGAATCGGATGGCTGCCATCGAGCGGCAGGAAACAACCCTTGTCCGCGTCGTAAGCTCTGATTTCGCTGGTTTCGATGTTGTAGATCCAACCATGGATAAACAGCTGACCATTGGCCATGCGCGAGGCTACCGACGGGTGCGTGCGCAAATGTTGCAGCTGAGCGATCACATTCTCCTCGGTGAGGACGTGCATGCTTTCGTTTTCGTCAGCGCAATGGCAGTTTTCCTGGACCATGGTTTTTGCCACTTCGGCATGACGCAACCAGGCTTTGACCGTCGGCATTTTTTCCAGGCTTTGTGGGTTGAGCACTGCGCGCATCGCGCCACAGTCAGAGTGCCCGCAGATGATGATGTGTTGCACGCCGAGGGCCAGAACGGCGTATTCGATTGCCGTGGAAACACCGCCGTTCATTTGCCCATATGGCGGCACAACGTTGCCGACGTTACGGGTCACGAACAGGTCGCCAGGGGAGCTTTGGGTGATCAGCTCAGGAACGATGCGCGAATCGGCGCAGGCGATGAACATCGCTCTGGGGCTCTGGGCCGTGGCGAGTTTTTTGAAGAGTTCTTCCTGCTGTGGAAAAACCTCGTGATGAAAATGCAAAAAGCCGTCAACGATATGCTGCAGCGCTGCATCGGCGGTTTCCGCCTCCGGTTGGGCTGAAGCCGACGCAGCCAACGGCTGTTTATCCTTGTCACTCATGATTCATCCTCTTTGGCGGAGTCAGGGAATTTTCCCGTTTTGTCCGGTGTAAAGCCAGTGGCTGTTTAAAAAACATCCAGGCCGAGAATATCGACCCGTCAGTCACTCGATGAACAAGGTAGCGGTCGAAACTTAACTCAAACTGAATAAAACGCTCTAGAACGTGTGTTCCAGGTCACAAAAAACGTGACCGGTGTAGTGGCAAAGTGCATTTCACACTACTCAATCATAGGCCAAATGTCCTCAAATCAACGACATCTGGCGACCCGGCGGACAGAAGGCTTCGCAGTCCAGATTGAAACCTTCCCGACGATTGAGCCCCAGACGTTTGATGGTTTTGGCAAAGCGTTGCGCCAGCAGATCGGCAAACGGCCCTTCGCCACGCATCCTGGCACCGAAGCGACTGTCGTAGAGCTCGCCACCACGGCTCTGACGAATCAGGCTCAACACATGAGCGGCACGCTGAGGATAGTGGGCTGCCAGCCATTCTTCGAACAGCGGCGCAACTTCCAGCGGCAGGCGCAGCATCATATAGGCCGCACTTTGCGCCCCTGCGGCATGAGCCTCGGTGAGCAGGCTTTCGAGTTCGCTGTCGTTGATCATCGGAATCATCGGCGAGCACAGAACACCAACCGGAATTCCCGCTTCACGCATCACGCGGATCGCCCGCAACCGAGCCTTGGGTGCAGCGGCGCGCGGTTCGAGGATGCGTTTGAGCTCATCGTCCAGGGTGGTGAGGCTGATCATCACCGCCACCAGCCTTTGCTCGGCGAGTTCGACCAGCAGGTCCAGATCCCGAAGAATCAGCGAGCCCTTGGTTATGATGGTCACGGGATGGCGATAGCGAAGCAGCACTTCGAGGGTTTTGCGGGTGATTTTGTGTTCGCGTTCGATCGGTTGATAAGGGTCCGTATTGGAGCCCAGATTGATCGGCGCGCATTGATAGCCGCGCTTGGACAGTTGTTCTTCCAGCACATCGGCGGCGTTGGTCTTGGCGATCAGTTTGGTTTCGAAATCCAGCCCTGGCGACATGTCCCAATAAGCGTGGCTGGGCCGCGCGTAGCAATAGATGCAACCGTGCTCGCAGCCGCGATAGGGATTGATCGAACGATCGAAGGGCAAGTCCGGCGAGTTGTTGCGAGTGATGATGGTTTTCGCCGTTTCGATGCGCACCTCGGTGCCTTGGGTAATCGGCGCTTCCTGATACCAGCCGTCATCCTCGGCCACCGAGCGATTCGGCGCGAAGCGGTTGTGCGGGTTGGTGGCGGTGCCGCGGCCGCGAGGTGGCAGGGGAGTAGGCATCGACAAGGTCCTTTAGCTGTATGTTCGTACAGTACAGGGGCTCGGCGGAATCGGCCAGTGCCGTTCGGCGCTCGATCATTCGAAAAACAACTTCGCTCTTTGTGTTTTACGGTCAGGTTAAATATTCGTCATTACGAGATACATATAACGAGTAGCGTGTTTGTGAGGGATATTAGTAATATCCGTCTCACACGAAGTTGTCGTGTTTAACTATTAAATGGAATTAATTAATGTCGAATTACAATCGTCGTGGTATTTTTCTGCAACTGATGCGGGCGTCTATTGTTAGTCCAAAAGAAGTTCGGGTTTCCATGCAGTTTGCACTAAAGGAAGAGGGTTACGATCCGGAAAACCGTGCGGTCACTTACGCTCTGCTGGACTCGAGCACTCGCGAGGCCGTATCGAACGACGGCGGCATGACTTTCACCATGGGGGCCGCCCATGCTGATGTGGACGGTGATGGTGACATCGACGCACAAGACAAGGCCGTTCTGCTGGCCTTGGCGAGTGCCTATTCGAAGATCGTCAATCCGTAATCGCGATTGAGCGCAGCCAGTAGGTAAGTATTGAGTGCGCGGTAGGTTGTAACTGACACTTAAAAAGCGGTACGGAGTTTCCGGACCGCTTTTTCATGTTGCTTTAATGAGTCGTCGCTTGGCCAATGTCATCATTCGCAGTCGTTTTCATATCGTCTTCCCTTAACGCCATTACATCACTGGCTTTAACAGTGGCACCTTTATTTCCCCAACTAGTGGCAATGAAACTCACCACATCCGCCACTTCCTGATCCGACAAGCGCCAGGCGAATCCCGGCATGGTAAAGGTCGAAGGCGCCGTGTGAGTCGCGGGCAGCGTACCGCCCTTGAGCACGATGTGAATCAGCGACGTCGGATCCTGCGACTGCAACACCGGGTTGCCTGCCAGCGCCGGGAACACTTTGGTGTAGCCATGACCATCGGTACGGTGGCAGGCCGCGCAGTTGTCGATGTACACCGAAGCGCCTGGCTTGCTGTCGTCCCCGTTCCACAGCGCTTGTGCGACCTGTCTGTCGTACTGGTGCGGCTGATCATTGGGATCATTCGCCGGCAAAGACTTGAGGTAACGGGTAATCGCGGTCAGATCGTTGTCGGTCATGTACTGCATGCTGTGCGTCACCACATCACTCATGCCACCAAACACTGCGCTGCGATCACTGCGACCGGTTTTGAGGAACTGCACCAGTTGTTCTTCGCTCCAGCTGCCGAGGCCGTCTTTGTGATCGCCCCGCAGACTTTTCGCGATCCAGCCTTCAAGCGGCGCACTGCCTGACAGAAATGCGCTGCCTTCGCCTGCATTCAGGGCTTTTTCCTGCATGGTCAGGGCACGCGGCGTATGGCACGCGCCGCAATGTCCGAGTCCTTCCACCAGATAAGCCCCACGACTGACCACCGCATCTTCGCCGGGTGCTGCTTTGTAGTCCGCCACAGCCGGGGCAAACATCCAGCGCCAGCCCGCAAGCGGCCAGCGCATGCTCAAAGGCCAGGGAATATCGCTGGCCTTGTTCTCCTGAGCGACAGGCGCCACGCCGTGCATGAAGTAGGCGTACAAGGCTTTCATGTCGATTTCGTTGACGCTGGCGTAGGACGGATAGGGCATCGCCGGGTACAAGGTACTACCGTTTTTGGCGACACCATGGCGCACGGCTTTGTCGAAGTCTTCGAAGCCGTAGTCGCCCAGGCCGGTTTTATCCGGCGTGATATTGGTGGAGTAGATCGTCCCGATCGGCGTTTCCATCGGCAGACCACCGGCGAACGGCTTGCCATCCTTGGCGGTGTGGCAGGCCACGCAGTCACCCGCTCGGGCGAGGTACTCGCCTTGTTTGATCAGGTTTTGATCGATTTCAGCGGCGTTGATCGAGCCACAACCGAGCAGCGCCAGGGTCGCGATAACAAGTGCTTTCATGGTCATCGCTCCTTAATCCTGAACCAGCGGGCCGGGGTTTTTCAGGTACTGCTCGCGGATAGCCCGGGCCGACCAGTAGGTCAAAGCTGCCACCAGGCCGGTAGGGTTGTAGCCCAGACCTTGTGGGAAAGCTGACGCTCCGGGGACGAAAACGTTGTGTACGTCCCAGCTCTGCAAGTAACGGTTCAGGGCGCTGGTTTTCGGATGGGTGCCCATGATCGCGCCACCGTTGAGGTGGGTGGTCTGGTAAGACGCGGTGTTGAAGTGATCGCCAACCTTCTTGCCCAGTACGGCGATGGCCTTGGGGCTCATCGCTTCGGCGATCTTGCCCATTTTCTCGACCATGAAGCGGTTCATCTTGATGTCGTTTTCCTGCCAGTCGAAGGTCATCCGCAACAGCGGCAAGCCGTAGGCATCGCGGTACACCGGGTCCAGATCGAGGTAGTTGCCACGGTAGGATTGATGCGCGCCGTGGGCATCCATCGACACTTGATGGGTGTAGTAATCGGCGGTGGCACGTTTCCAGGCACTGCCCCAGGCCGGGGTGCCCGGCGGGTTGGATGTGCCTGCGATCGGTCGGCTGCCTGCCTGGTTGACCCACATCGGCGAACCACCGACGAAGCCATGGGGTCCGTGATCGAAGTTGTCGGCGTTGAAGTCGTCCACCGCCACGCCGTTACCGCCGGCACCAATAAAGTTATTGGTGTGGGTGTCTTTATCGAAGTAGGCCTTGATAGTGGCCATGTTCTGGTAGGCGAAGTTTTTGCCGACCACGCCTTCGCCGCTGATCGGGTCGTACGGTTTGCCGATACCCGAAAGCAACATCAGCCGCACATTGTGGAACTGGAAGGCACCGAGGATCACCAGGTCTGCGGGCTGCTCGATCTCCCGGCCCTGGCCGTCGATGTAGGTCACGCCTGTCGCCTTGCTCTTGGTGCTGTCGAGATTGACCCGCAGTACGTGGGAGTTGGGCCGCAGCTCGAAATTGGGCAGCGGTTTGAGCGCCGGCAGAATGTTTACGTTCGGCGATGCCTTGGAATACATGTAGCAGACGTAACCACTGCAAAAACCGCAGAAGTTGCACGGGCCCATCTGTGCGCCGTAGGGGTTGGTGTAGGGGCCTGACGTATTGGCCGAGGGCAGGTTGTAGGGTTTGTAACCCACTGCGGTGGCCGCTTTCTGAAACAGCTGTGCGGAAACAGTGTTCTTCTGCGATTCCAGCGGGAAATGATTCGAACGATCCGGCGCGTACGGGTTGCCGCCCTTGCCTTCGCCGACCAACTGACCCTTCACCGTCCAGGCTTGACCCGACGTACCGAAGACCTTCTCGGCGTAATCGAAAAACGGTTCCAGCTCTTCATAGCTGACGCCGAAGTCCTGGATGGTCATGTCCTTGGGGATGAAGCTTTTGCCGTAGCGTTCTTCGTAGTGGCTGCGCATGCGCAACTCGATCGGGTCGACCCGAAAGTGCACGCCGGACCAGTGCAAACCGGCGCCGCCGACACCATTGCCGGGCAGGAAGGCGCCCAATTGGCGATTCGGCAGCGCGATGTCATTCACGCTATGGCGAATGGTCACGGTCTCCTTGGAAATGTCCTGGAAGAGTTTTTTACGCACGCTGTAGGTGAGTTCGTCGATCACCTGTGGGTAGTTGCCATCGGGGTAAGTGTCCTGCATCGGCCCGCGCTCCAGCGCCAGCACATTCAGGCCGGCTTCTGTCAGCTCCTTGGCCATTATCGCGCCCGTCCAGCCAAAACCGACGATCACTGCGTCGACCTTCTTCATTACCGTTGCCATGCTTACGCCCTCTCGCCGCGAATCGAAACTGCCGGGAAGGGGTATTGCTCGTTGCGTTCCACCCAATCCATGAAATCGGCGCGGGCGCCGGGGAAGCCGATCATGGTCCAGCCGACCATGCCTTTATTGCCGCCATGAATCGGGTCGCAGAAGAACCCTTCTTTGGTGTTTTGCAGCAACAAATTGAAGAAAATCTTCGCTGGAACACTGTCGAACTGAGGTGTTCCGGTCTCGAGTTGCTTGAGCAAATCGTCTCGGGTAGCGCTGTCTTGATCAGCAAATAATTTACCGTTGAACGTTTTCGACCAAGCATCCGTGGCGGCGATGCCCAGGCGATAAATCTCTTTGGGCACCAGTTTGCTCTGCCAGCCCATTTCCGGAGCGGCGTCTGCGTTGAACGGTCCCTGCATGAACCACAGCGCGCCGGCCGCGTAAGGCGTATTCATCTGGCGGTCGATGTATTCGGGCACACCGGCTTCCAGAGCGCCTGGCCCTTGGGCATCGCTCGGAATCAGCTGGGCGACAGCGGCCTGGATGAACGTCCATTCTTCTGCGGTGAAGTAGCTTGGTTCATAGGTGCTGGTGCTGACCGGCGCTTTGCCGGAACTGGCCGGGGGGGCTTCGGGCGCGGCCATCAGGACCGTGCTGCCCAGACCGGTGCTGGCAACGGTGACCACCGGGATCAAGGTCAGGGATTTGCGCAAAAACTCACGCCGCGGGTTGTCTCGATCTTGATCAGACATAGGGTGGCACCTCATCAGGCATAGCGGTTTTTCAGCCGTCTCGAAGGACGACTTTTCGTTTTGGCCCCGATGCAGATCGCCAGCAAGCGGGGAGTAATAGGGCGCATCGGTAATATGGAGAAACAAATGGTAGCAGGCTAAGCATAAAGATGAACCGATTCAGCTAAAAAACCTCGGTTTTGCGACGAAAGCGATCGGCTGATTCACGATTCTTTGACAGAGGGGTCACAGGCCTTTGACCGCTCGGGGTTGAAGCTCGGCGTCATCTTCCCGACTCTTCCTGAACGGTCACCTCGAGCATGTCTCTACCGCGTTGTATCCCAGCGATTTGCCTGTCGCTGGCCGCACTTTTAAACCTGACGCTGGCCCTTGCCGACGACAGTGCGTTGCCCCGACCTGCGGAGTGGGCTCAATCGGTCGGGGTGCAATACAACCTTTTCAAAATGTCCCCGACGCTCTATCGCAGTGCATTGCCCGACAGAGGCGCTGTGCCGTTACTGGAAAAACTCAAGGTCGGGACGGTTATCACGTTCCTGCCCGAGTCGGATTCAAGCTGGTTATCGACGCCAGAAATTGCGCAAATACAGCTGCCCTACCGCACCAACCATGTGGATGACGCGGATGTACTCAACGCCCTTCGTACGATCCAGACTGCCGAAGCCATGGGACCGGTGCTGATGCACTGCAAACATGGTTCGGACCGCACGGGCCTGATGGCGGCCATGTACCGGGTCGTGTTGCAAGGCTGGAGCAAGGAAGACGCCCTGAACGAAATGACCCAGGGCGGCTTTGGTGACAGCACTCATTTCAAGGACGGCATCCGTTACATGATGCAGGCCGATGTCGACAAGCTCCGCACCGCGTTGGCTATTGGCGACTGCAGTACGAGCCCGTTCGCCAGTTGTTCGATGAAGAGCTGGTTCAAATCGGCCCATGTCGAGTAAACCGTTACGTCAGCCGGCAACGGCCTCTGACGAAAGCGCGAGCAGATCTTCGGCGATCGGCCGTTCAAGAAACGCTTCCAGGGCGGTCAGCAAGGAGCGCGAATCGCCCGGAGAAAAAAACGCCTCGCGAAAGGCTCGCCCTGTTTGCGCATTGAAGACCCAATCCTGACGGAATCGCTTGAAGGCTTCGATGGCCAGTACGCCTGACCACGTGTAGGCGTAAACGGAGGCTGCGTAACCGGTCACCATGTAGTCAAAGCTGTTTGCGAACCGACAATAAGACGGCAGTTGCACGCGGGGAACCTCCCGCTGAACGTCTTCGAATACTTGCTGGGTGCTACGACCATCGCCTTGGCTGTGGTGCACGTCGAAATCGAACATTGCACCCGTCAGCAAGAGTGCGGCTTGTCGGCTGGTCTGGGTTTCGAGGGCTGCCAGTGCCGCGTCTACCCGCGCCTCGGTCAAGCGTTCACCGCTTTGGTGGTGGGCACCCAGCCATAATAGAAACTCCCGTGACAGGCACCACTGCTCGAATACTTGCCCTGCGAACTCCACCGTATCGCGCCCCAGTTGGGAAATGCCGGAAAGGTTGTGATGCGGCGAACTCGTCAGCACGTGTTGCAGACAATGACCGAATTCATGAAAAAGCACCCGCAGGTCCTTGTGCTCAAGCAGGCACGGATGGCCGTCGACCCCAGGCGTGAAGTTGCAGTGAAGATCGGCAATCGGTAGCGCTATCCGGCCTTCGGCGTTTCTTCGTCGGTTTCGCAGCGTGCCGGTCCAGGCGTAATCCGGAGCTTCTTTGCGGTGGAACGGATCAAGATAAATATGCCCGATGGTCTGACCATGCTCGCTGATCTCAAACAGGCGCACGTCGTTATGCCAGCGACTGAATTCAGCCTGCTCGAGGATCCGGATCCCGAACAGCCGTTCGCAGAACAGGCAGAGTCGTCGCAAGGTGCCGTCCAGGGGAAAATAGTCGCGCAGATTCTTCAGGGCTTCAGGGAAACGATGGTGGCGCAGTTGTTCAGCGAGAAATTCGTGGTCCCAGGCGTGTACTTCCGAGATGCCCCGTTCGAGCGCAAACTCTTGTAGCTCCTTTGAATCCCGTGCAAGGGGCGGTGTGTTCAATGTCACTTGCCGACGCAGGAAACTACGAACTTGATCGGTGGACTCGGCCGCTGCGGTGGCCAGACGCAGTTGCGCGAAATTATCGAAACCTAGCAGTTCGGCTTTCTGGTGGCGCAGCGAAAGCAGCAACGTCAGTACAGGATCATTATCGAACTCGTCGGCATGCGGGCCTTGATCGGACGCGCGCGTGGAGTACGCCACGAAATACTCCTCTCGCAATGCCCGATTTTCGGCATACCTCATGATTTGCTGGTAGGTGTTGTGGTCCAGGGGAATCAGCCAGCCGTCATGTCCTGCCTCTTTGGCCAGGCGCATCAGACGATCTTTTACGGTGGGGTATAAACCTTCCAGTACCGCAACGTCATCGACGTGCTTGGTCCATGCAGCGTTGGCGCTTTTCAGATGGATGAGAAACAGCTCTTCGAGCTGATCGATGTCGAGGTTCAACCGGGCCAGCTCTTCCCGTTGCGCCAGTGGCAAGTCAATTCCCGACAATTGAAATTTGCGCAGAATCTTGGCCAGTGCGGCCTTGCGCGGTACATCGAAGTTGAGGGCGATCGAACTGTTCGCCAACCGCTGGTATGCATTAAACAACGGACGATTGCGCATTCTTTCGGATCGGTACTGCGCCCCAGCGTCGTTGCATGCGGCAGTTGCCGTGTTCCAGGCGATATCGTTGTGCTTCGCCATCGACAGGATCTGGATGATGCCCAAAGCCTCGTCCAGGCGCGCATCGATTTCATCGATGGCCAGAACCAGGTCATCCCAATTGGGAAATACGGATTGGCTGATGATGGTTTCGGCAATGATCTGCCGGTTGTCGGTAATGATGGCTGTGATTGCCGGCACGAGGTGTTCGGTGCGGACCTCCGACCAGGGCGGCAGATCCCAGGCCTGCAAAAGCGGATTGGTATCGGGCATGGCGTCTTCCTTGAGTAGAGGCTGAATGTGGTCAGCCTATAAAGGAAGCGCAGGGGAAAGGTGGTAGATAGATACCACCTTCCAATCCGTTCAAGAGTGGAAGGTGGTGTTGACTCAGTGTTGCTCGTCAGGCTTTTTCTTCAGCTTAGGGTTCGGGAAAAACTGCACGGCCTGAACCTTGGCGTCCGGCACCTTCAGCGCCGAAGTGTTGACCCGCGTGCCCAATTCCTTGGGTACCGACAGGCCTTGTTCATTCAACGTGTCGGAATAACCGCAGGCCACGCACTCGCGGTGCGGGACTTCGTCTTCGTTCCACATCATCAACTTGTCCGGCTCGCTGCACGCCGGGCAAACCGCCCCGGCGATAAAGCGTTTTTTCGTCTTCACAGGCCCCTCGCTCATGCTGCCGCGACCTCACTCAGGCCGCTGTGGCGCAAGAGTGCGTCAATCGACGGCGGGCGTCCGCGGAAGTCGACGAACAGCACCATCGGTTCCTGGGAGCCACCGCGCGCCAGGATCGCTTCGCGGAAGGCGCGGCCGGTCTCGGCGTTGAGTACGCCTTCTTCTTCGAATTTCGAGAAGGCATCCGCCGACAGCACTTCGGCCCATTTGTAGCTGTAGTAGCCCGCCGCATAACCGCCGGCGAAGATGTGCGCAAAGCTGTTCGGGAAACGGTTGTAGGCGGGTGGACGCATGACCGACACCTCGGCGCGCACACCTTCAAGTACCTGCGCCACGCTACGGCCATCACCGTGGGTGGCGTGCAGGTCGAAGTCGAACAGCGAGAACTCCAACTGACGGACCATCATCAGACCGGACTGGAAGTTCTTCGCGGCGAGCATTTTCTCCAGCAGGTCCTGAGGCAGCGGTTCGCCGGTTTCGTAGTGACCGGAGATCAGCGCCAGACCTTCCGGCTCCCAGCACCAGTTCTCCATGAACTGGCTTGGCAGCTCGACCGCATCCCAGGCCACGCCGTTGATGCCGGATACGCCGGCGTGTTCAACGCGGGTCAACAGGTGATGCAGGCCGTGACCGAATTCGTGGAACAGGGTGGTCACTTCATCGTGGGTCAGCAGGGCTGGCTTGCCGCTGTCGGCCGGGGTGAAGTTGCACACCAGGTTCGCCACTGGACTTTGCAATACGCCGCTGATCGTGCGGCGACGGTCGCGGGCGCCGTCCATCCAGGCACCGCCACGCTTGTTGGCGCGGGCGTAGAGGTCGAAGAAGAAACGGCCGACGTGCTGGCCGTTTTCCTTGATTTCGAACAGGCGAACATCCGGGTGCCAGGTGTCGAAACCTTTCAGTTCGGCGATTTCGATGCCGTACAGACGCTGGACGATAGCGAACAGACCGCCCAGCACTTTGTCGATCGGGAAGTAAGCGCGAAGGGTTTCCTGGGCGACGCTGTAGCGCTGCTCGCGAAGCTTTTCACCGTAGAAACCGCTGTCCCAGCTTTGCAGGTCCGGGCAGCCTTGTTCGGCGGCGTACGCCTTGAGCTGTTCCAGATCCAGGGCGGCGAACGGCTTGCTGCGCTTGGCCAGATCGCGCAGGAAACTCAGCACCTGATCGCTGGATTCGGCCATTTTGGTGGCCAGGCTCAGCTCCGAGAAGCTGGCGAAACCCAGCAGCCTGGCCAGTTCCTGACGCAGGTCGAGGATTTCTTCCATGACCGGGCCGTTATCGTTCTGACCGGCATTCGGGCCTTGGTCCGACGCACGGGTGCAGTAGGCTGCGTAGACTTCTTCACGCAGGGCGCGGTCCTGGGCGTAGGTCATCACCGCGTAGTAGCTCGGGAATTCCAGGGTGATCAGGAAGCCTTCCAGACCTTTGGCCTGTGCAGCCGCGGCCATTTGCGCCTTGGCTGATTCGGTCAGGCCGGCGAGGGTAGCTTCGTCAGTGACGTGTTTGGTCCAGGCCTGAGTGGCATCGAGCAGTTGGTTGGAGAAGCGGCTGCCCAGCTCCGAGAGTTTGCTCTGCACTTCGGCGTAACGCTTTTGTTCGGCTTCCGGCAGGTCGATACCCGACAGACGGAAGTCACGCAGGGAGTGTTCCAGGATAGTTTTCTGCGCCACCTCGAAACCGGCAGCTTCGGGACTGTTAGCCAGCGCTTCGAACGCCTCGAACAACTCGCGATTTTGGCCCAATTCGGTGGAGTAGGCGCTCAAGGCCGGCAGGCAGGACTCGTAGGCTTCGCGCAGTTCGGCGCTGTTGCATACGGCATTCAGGTGGCTGACCGGGCTCCAGGCGGCGCCCAGTCGATCATTCAGCTCGTCCATCGCCAGCACCAGGCCAGCCCAGGTCGGTTGTTTGCCCTGGGTTTTGAGGATCTCGATAATGGCGGCGCGGTTATCAGCCAGGATCTGTTCGATGGCCGGTTGTACGTGTTCGGCACGGATCGCCGAGAACGGCGGCAGGTCGTAGGACTGCAAAAGAGGGTTGTTCACGCTCACGGTTGGCACCTTGGCTGGAAGAAACATTGCGCCATCTTAATTACAATCGACGCTCACCGCAGCTATCAGCAAAAGAGAGAGAGCCTATCGTGACCCTTCGCAAGTATCAGAACCACACGCCGCTACTGGGCAAAGGCGCCTTTGTCGACGGTTCGGCGGTGGTGATCGGCGACGTTGAAATCGGCGAAGACAGCTCGGTCTGGCCGCTGACGGTGATTCGTGGCGACATGCACCGCATCCGTGTTGGCGCGCGCACCAGCGTGCAGGACGGCTGTGTGCTGCACATCACCCACGCCGGGCCGTTCAATCCCGATGGCTTTCCGTTGTTGATTGGCGACGATGTGACCATCGCGCATAAGGTCATGCTCCACGGCTGCACCGTGGGCAATCGGATTCTGATCGGCATGGGCAGCATCGTCATGGACGGTGCGGTGGTCGACGACGATGTGATCATTGGCGCTGGCAGTCTGGTGCCGCCGGGCAAACGCCTTGAAAGCGGCTTCCTTTATGTGGGCAGCCCGGTGAAGCAGATTCGGCCGCTGATTGACAAGGAAAAAGCCTTTTTCACCTACAGCGCGGCGAACTACGTGAAGCTCAAGAATTTGCATCTGGCCGAAGGCTACGACCAGCTCTGACCCTGCGCCCTTATTCAGGATTCAACATGCATTACCAAACCGTATTGTTCGACCTCGATGGCACCCTGACCGACCCGCGCGAGGGCATCACCCGTTCGATCCAGTTCGCCTTGAGCAAACTGGGCATCGATGAACCTGACCTGACCAAACTTGAACACTTCATCGGCCCGCCGTTGTTGCAGGCGTTCATGCAGTTCTACGACTTCAACGAACCCAAGGCCTGGGAGGCGGTGAACTTCTATCGCGAACGCTTCAAAGTCACCGGCCTGTACGAGAATCGTGTATTTGATGGCGTCACGCCGCTGCTGGAAACACTCAGCGGGCAAGGGCGACAGCTGTATATCGCGACCTCAAAACCGTGGATCTTCGCTCGGGAAATCGCTCGGCACTTCGACTTCGCCAAACACTTCAAAGTGATCTATGGCAGCGAACTGGATGGAACCCGGACCAACAAAGTCGAGCTGATCGCCCACTTGATGGCCGAAGAAGGCCTGGACCCGGCCAGCACCCTGATGATCGGTGACCGTAAACACGACCTGATCGGTGCGCGCAGTAACGGGCTGGATGCAGCGGCTGTTGGTTATGGTTTTGGCAGCCGGGAAGAGTTGAGCGCTGAAGCACCGACCTGGCACTTCGAGACGCTGGAAGAGATGCATCAGGCGTTTTTGCAGCGTTAATTAAACCGCCATCGCGAGCAAGTCGGATCGCCGCATCGCTCGCTCCTACGGAATTTACGCGGCTCCCCGTAGGAGCGAGGCTTGCCCGCGAAGGCGTCCGCCCGGACACATCCTGCGCAAAAGTCATCACCCCAATTCCTTCTAATCGTCCTAGCCTCAAAGGCTGAGGCCACGATCAAGGAAGATCATCAATGTCGGAGTTAAAACATGCTCATCGATTACGTACCGGGCGATATTCGGAGGCCGGACAGGTTTATCTATTAACGGCCGTGGTTTTGAATCGAGAGCCGTTGTTTCGCGACTTCAAGAATGGTCGATTGGTGGTAGATGCCTTTATAACGGCAGAGCGAGAAGGGTTTGCGACGTCTCTAGCCTGGGTCGTCATGCCCGATCATTTCCATTGGCTGATCGAGTTACAGAATACTCAGTTACCCAAGTTGATGGCGCGAACCAAATCACGCATCGCAGTAACGCTAAATCGCTCTGTAGGACGCCAAGGTTCGGTTTGGCAACATGCCTATCACGATCGCGCCATTCGTAAGGAAGAAGATCTACAGGCGCAGGCGGTTGCGCGATACATCGTCGCCAATCCATTTCGCGCGGGGTTGGTGGAGAAAGTAGGCGATTATCCGTTGTGGGATGCTATTTGGTTTTGAGCAGTTCAAGAATGCCTTCGCGGGCAAGCCTCGCTCCTACAGGGGGCGCGTAAATTTCTGTAGGAGCGAGCAATGTGTCGATCCGACTTGTCCGCGAAGAGGCCCGCTCAGCCAAGAAGTTTTATGGTCCAGCCAAGTCCTTCAACGCCGCCTTGCGCTCCACAACCGACAACGCACCAAGCTGCTCGACTGCCGCATAAAACTTCACCCAATCCCCAGCCACCTGTCTGAACAACGCCGCAAACACCGGCACCCATTGGTCGTACAGCCCAAATGGCAACAGCCGGGCATTGTTCATCGGCGCATTGATCCACGCGTCATAGCGTTTGTCCCCAGCCCATTGGCTGTCGCGCAGCTGTCGGTATTCACTCCGCAATCGCTCGAACTCGTCGGCTTTGCGCTGGCGCATCTGGTCGGCGGGCAGTGGCAGGGTGTACAGCCGTTCGAGTCGCGTGCGGGTATCCAGAACCAATTGAATGAACTGGTCCCGTTGCTGCACCTGCGCGCCGCTGTCTGGCGCCAAGCCGCGGAATGCACGCCATTGGCGGGTGCCTTCCTGTTCGACGAAGGTGGCGAAAGACTCATTGAACTCGGTGTCGTCCTTCACATAAAAACGTTGATGCGCCAGCTCATGGAAGATCAGCGTGGCCAATCGTTCGTCACCCCAGGCCATCATTGAACTGATAATCGGATCGTTGAACCAGCCGAGCGTCGAATAAGCCTCGACGCCACCGATCGACACGTCCATACCTTGCAATCGTTGCAACGCAGCCTCACCGCGGGCCGCGCTCTGACTGTAATAACCGCGGTAGGCGACGCATCCGGCGATCGGGAAGCAATGGTTCTGTGGTGTCAGGGAAAATTCCGGCGTGGCAAACACGTTCCAGACTACGAACGGCCGGCCAATGTCGGCGTACAAACGGTAACTCTGGTTATGCGGTAGCCGCAGCTGTTGGCTGGCGAACGTGCGGGCCTTTTGCGATTGAGTCAGGTGCGCACGCAATAGTTGATCGCGACCGGGATCGGCAATCACTCTGGAAACCGGCTCGCGTGCCCGCAGCAATTGCAGCTGACCACTGGCCAATTGGCCGTAATAGCTGACGCCGGCGCAACCGTTGAGAAACAAAAGCAACACACCCGGAAACAAAATGCGTAAAACGCGATCAAGTAACCCAAGGCTTGGAAGCGGCCTGATCAAAATGAATCATCCTTGGAGAGTCTGCCCGCAAGACTATCCCGCCTGACTGGAGCTCCGCTATGCGCACGTTGATGCTGACAGGAATCCTGCTGATGCTGGCAGGTTGTGCTGGATTCGGATTACCCCCCCATGATCCGGCTCAAGCGTGGATCGACCTGGATTCGAAGCAGGAAGACACCGCGCTGCAAGCGGTGGAAGTCGATGACAAGGCCGCCACCGACAAGCGCTATTTCGAGGTTCAGCCGGGTAGCCATGAGTTGACGGTTCGTTACCAATTCCCGGTCGCACCCACCAACATCGGACCAGACGCCGAGCCGCTATGGCGTGACTGCCGGCTAAACGTGAAATTCAACGACTTCAATGCCGGCGAGCGGTATCAGCTGAAAGCGGGGAATATCGGTTTTCGGCCGTGGGCAAAGCTCTATGATCAGCAGCGAAAAGTGATTGGCCAGGGTGTACCGGCAGGCTGCCAACGCACCTGATCGGCGTTATTCTAAAGGACTAGTCCTTGAGAAAATCATCATGCGCAGGTTAACGCTGTTACTTGCTGCAAGCATCGTTGCTGGCTGTCAGAGCCCGTTGCCAGCGGTTAATCCGCAGATGGCCTGGGTCGAGTTTTCTACGCCATTCCCCAACGATAAATTGCTGATGGCCGAACGACTGGACAATCAGCGATTGCGTGACGGGCGTTTTTTTCAGGTCACCCCCGGTAGCCATGAGCTGATCGTTCGATTCGACTTTGAAGTGCCCGGTGGTGGGGGCCTGGGCATGATGAACGGCCCCTCGGAACGTTTATGCTACCTGACCATCAACTACGATCATTTCGAAGCCGGCCAGCGTTATGTGCTCGAAGGCCGTTCTATAGCGTTCACCCCCGGCGCCCGGTTGTACAACGCCAAGCGCGAAATCGTCGCGGAGGATCGAGAGTCCTATTGCCTCATGTGAGGTGAATCAGCGGTCGTTCTTCTGGTAGATGATTTTCTTCGTGCCCCCTTCGCACGAGCCAACGACCATATTCTGATCGTGTACTTCGTCGTTGGTGACGATTTCCAGCGTGTAGGACGAGACGTTATTGGCCTGGATCTTGGCTTCAATCTCGGCCTTGAGTTCTTCACAGGATTTTGTTGCCGCCAGGGCCGATGTGGCCAGCGCGCAACAGATAATCGCCAAGGCAAAACGTTTCATGGTTGAAGCTCCTTTGAGGCAGCGCGCAAGGTAATGCGCTTTAGCTGCTGTCATTTATTCGACCACAATCTCGCCAGCCAGGTTTTGTTTCAGCGCAAAAAAGATCGCAGCCGCCGAGGCAGCGATCTTTTATAGGGGAACGCGACAACCCACTATCAGCTGACCAACGTTGCATCCAGACTGATTTTCGCATTCAGCACTTTGGAAACCGGGCAGCCTTCTTTGGCTTTATTGCTCAGTTCTTCGAACTGCGCTTGAGTCGCCCCGGGGATTTTCGCCTTGAGGATCAGTTTCACCGCCGTGATCGCAAAACCACCGTCCACCTGGTCCAAGGTGACTTCGGCATTGGTATCGATGCTGTCAGCCTTGAGACCGGCATCGCCGAGAATCATCGAAAACGCCATGGAGAAGCAGCCCGCGTGCGCCGCGCCGATCAGCTCTTCCGGATTGGTGCCCTTGCCGCCTTCGAAACGTGCCTTGAAGCCGTAAGGTGCTTCTCTGAGGACACCGGTTTCCGTGGAAATCGAGCCGATGCCGGTTTTCAGGTCACCTTCCCAATGAGCCGATGCTTTCTTTGTGATAGCCATGAATGCCTCCTCAAGATCCGGCGCGAAGCGTCGCGCCTTTATGGTTTTCGGTTGCTAGGGTTCTGAGGATAGACCGTGGTGCAAAGTTCACTTGATCTGATAGGTCCTCTTATTTCGTAGGAATTTTGGCTCTGCCATTGAAACTCGGGTATATGCCCTCATTGCATGAATCACGCGTATAGATTCGGCAGGTTTTCGTTTGTAAGAAAAAACCTGCGCCCTCAATTGGAGAAGCAGGCTTATGAAACGACTGTCCGATATCAAGTTCTCGACCCTCGATCTGGTGCCCGTGCGGGAGAACGGCAGCGCGGCCCAGTCGCTGCGCAATTCCCTGGACCTGGCTCAGCACGTCGAAAAATTCGGCTACAACCGTTTCTGGGTTGCCGAACACCACAACATGGACGGCATTGCCAGTTCGGCGACCTCGGTACTGCTTGGCTACCTGGCTGGCGGCACCTCGACCATTCGTGTTGGCTCCGGCGGTGTGATGCTGCCAAACCACGCGCCGCTGGTGATCGCCGAGCAGTTCGGCACGCTCGAAAGTCTGTACCCGGGCCGGATCGACCTGGGCCTGGGCCGTGCACCCGGTTCCGATCAGATGACCGCTCGCGCCTTGCGTCGTGAACGCTCCGGCAGTGCCGACGAGTTCCCGGAAGATGTGACGGAGCTGATGCGCTACCTCGGCCCGCGCACCCCGGACCAGCGGATCATCGCAATGCCAGGCACCGGCACCAATGTCCCGGTCTGGCTGCTGGGCTCCAGCCTGTTCAGTGCACAACTGGCTGGTGAACGCGGTTTGCCCTACGCCTTCGCTTCACATTTCGCACCGCGCTTCATGCATGAGGCCATTCGCGTCTACCGCAATCACTTCAAGCCTTCAACCGTATTGGATAAGCCCTACGTGATGCTCGGTGTGCCGTTGGTGGCTGCCGACACCGACGAGCAGGCCGATTATCTCGCGACCTCGGTCTATCAGCGGATTCTCGCCCTGATGCGTGGCCAGAGCCTGGTGCAACGTCCGCCGGTAAAAACCATGGACGGCCTGTGGCTGCCTCATGAAAAAGAGGCCGTCGGCGATTTCCTTGGTCTGGCGATGGTTGGCAGTCCGCAGAAAATCCGCGCCAAACTGGAAGTGCTGATCGAGCAGACCCAGGCGGACGAGCTGATTTTTACCTGCGACCTGTACGAACATGCCGATCGCGTGCACTCCTATGAGCTGCTGGCGCAGGTCATGAAGGGCTGACACTCAAATAGCGAGCACAAAAAAGCCGACGTCATTGCGTCGGTTTTTTTAATTTCGAGGGAGTTCAGCCCTGCTTGTAGACGATTTGCTTGGAACCCTTTTCACAGGTGCCGACGACTTTGCCGTCAGCGGCAGCGCCTTTATCGACGATCTCCAGTGAATAATTAGAAATGCCCTTGGCGTCAAGTTTCGCTGTGATTTCGGCTTTCAGCTCTTCGCACGACTTGCCCTGAGCCAGGGCTGTTCCCGCGAGACTCAACAAGCCTAGTGCCAAAATAAAATTCTTCATCGGTCGCATTCCCTGGTCGGATCAATAGGGGCACCCAGCAAGCAGCCGGATTTACATATGTAGCGCTTTGCCATTCCCTATGGCGCTCGGCCAGCGCGCAAGCTCAGAAGATTAGCTCAAACTCAGCTACTGGCAATCCGGAACCCGACTTTGAGCGTCACCTGAAAGTGCGCTGCCTTACCGTCCTTGATGTGCCCGCGGGTTTCGGTCACTTCAAACCATTCCATATATTTGAGGCTTTTGCTGGCCTCGGCCAGTGCGTTGTTGATGGCGTCTTCAATGCTGCTGGTGGACGAGCCGACGAGTTCGACTTTCTTGTAGGTGTGATGGTCAGTCATGGCGTTCTCCTCAGGGTGTGAAATACAGCCTAGCAGTGATTTTTCGTATTACTTCTGTCGGCCAATCCGAAGTGGAAGTTCAGATTTACTGCACTTTCTCGAACCCCTGAAGTCCCAACCAACACACGCAACTCAATCAATGCAGGAGAGCCACCATGGCCAACACCTCTTTACGTAAAGCCTCATTGCAAAGCATGGAAGCCGAGATCGAGAGTCTGCTGAAGTCTTTGGAAAACCTGAAGGACGACGCCTCGGACGAGTCGCGTAAAACGCTGAAGGCCTTGAAAAGCAACGCCGAGAACGCGCTGAAGCATTCGCGCCATCTGCTCAGCGATGCGTACGAAGAAGTCAAAGTCAAAACCCGTGAAACCGGGATTGCCACGCGGGACTACGCCCAGGAACACCCTTGGACGACAGCGGGTGTCGCCGTCGGTGCATTAGGTCTGCTCGCGGCTTATCTGCTGTGCAAACGCGGTGACTAATCCGTCTGGCGCAGCTCGTTTTTGAGCCACTGCGCCAGTTGCCGAGCGCGCCCGTCCGCGGCGCGCTTGGGTAGCCACAACGCCAGTTGCGCCGGGGTTTCACTGAAGCCCCATGGCGCAACCAGGCGACCGGCCTTCAAGTCCTCGGCCACCAGCGGCTCGGGCGCAATCGCCACACCCAGGCCGGCCACTGCGGCCTCCAGCAGATAATACAAATGCTCGAAACCCTGTCCGTACTTCAACGCTTTGGCGTCGAGGTCGCTTTGCTGTGCCCAGCTTGGCCAGGCCTGAGGGCGTGAGGTGGTGTGCAGCAATGGCTCGTTCAGCAGCGCTGTGGGCAGTGCGTTTTGCAGTCGTTCGTAGCCCGCGAATCGCGGGCTCATGACCGGGCCGATCCGTTCGCTCGCCAACTCATAGACTTGCATGTCCGCTGGCCACGGTGGTTCGGCAAACACCAGCAAGGCGTCCAGTCCCGGGCGGCGTGGATCGAGATCACCCTCGCCAGCCGACAGGTGCAGGCGCAGGTCCGGCAGGTCGGTATTCAGCCGTCCCAACCTGGGAATAAACCAGCGTGCCAACAAGCTGCCCGAGCAACCTAGTACGAACGGTGCATCGACGGTGCTTTGGGTCAGCTCTGCACAAACAGTCCGTAAACGCTCGAACGCCTCGCTGCTGGCATCGCGCAAACGAACGCCGGCATCTGTGAGTTTAAGGCCGCGTCCATCCTTGATGAACAGGCTCACGCCCAAGTGTTCTTCAAGCACCTTGAGTTGCCGGCTAACCGCACCATGGGTGACGTGCAGCTGTTCGGCCGCCTTGCTGACACTGTTCAGGCGGGCAGTCGCTTCGAAGGCCCGAAGGGCGTTCAGCGGAGGAAGGTCATGGCTCATGAGATATGTGAGTTTTCCTGACAGGTTGCAGCGATCTTATCGGTTTTCAGCTCAAGGCGTCAGGGGTAGAGTTAAAGCCATTGTCATCCCACGCATTCAACTGGAGCGACCCATGACCCAGACTAATCTGCGCAACGGCCCCGACGCCAACGGCCTGTTTGGCGCGTTCGGCGGCCGTTACGTCGCCGAAACCCTGATGCCGTTGATCCTCGATCTGGCCCGTGAGTATGAATTGGCCAAGGATGATCCTGCATTCAAAGAGGAATTGGCCTACTTCCAGCGCGACTACGTGGGTCGTCCAAGCCCACTGTACTTTGCCGAACGTCTGACAGAGTTTTGCGGCGGCGCAAAGATTTACCTCAAGCGCGAAGAGCTCAACCACACCGGCGCGCACAAGATCAACAACTGCATCGGCCAGATCCTGCTGGCGCGGCGCATGGGCAAGAAACGCATCATCGCCGAGACCGGCGCTGGCATGCACGGCGTGGCGACCGCCACCGTGGCTGCACGTTTTGGCCTCGATTGCGTGATCTACATGGGCACCACTGACATCGAACGTCAGCAGGCCAACGTATTTCGCATGAAGCTGCTGGGCGCCGAAGTGATCCCGGTCGTGGCCGGTACCGGCACCCTGAAAGATGCGATGAACGAAGCCCTGCGTGACTGGGTGACCAACGTCGACAGCACCTTCTACCTGATTGGCACGGTGGCCGGTCCGCACCCTTATCCTGCAATGGTTCGCGACTTCCAGGCCGTTATCGGCAAAGAAACCCGTACTCAACTGCAAGCCCAGGAAGGTCGTCTGCCGGACAGCCTGGTGGCGTGCATCGGTGGCGGCTCCAACGCCATGGGCCTGTTCCACCCGTTCCTCGACGACAAGAGCGTCGAGATCATCGGCGTTGAAGCGGCAGGTTACGGCATCGAAACCGGCAAACACGCAGCCAGCCTGAACGGCGGCGTACCCGGCGTACTGCACGGCAACCGTACCTTCCTGCTGCAGGACGACGATGGTCAGATCATCGACGCTCACTCGATCTCTGCCGGCCTCGACTATCCAGGCATCGGCCCGGAACACGCCTGGTTGCATGACATCGGCCGCGTCCAGTACACCTCGGTAACCGACGACGAAGCCCTCGACGCGTTCCACAAATGCTGCCGTCTGGAAGGGATTATTCCTGCACTGGAAAGCGCCCATGCCCTGGCCGAAGTGTTCAAGCGCGCACCGAACCTGCCGAAGGATCACCTGATGGTGGTCAACCTGTCCGGCCGTGGCGACAAAGACATGCAAACCGTGATGCACCACATGGAACACTCTCAGCAAGAGCAGTCCAAGCAGGAGAAACACTGATGAGCCGCCTGCAAACGCGTTTTGCCGAACTCAAGGAACAGAATCGTGCCGCCCTGGTGACCTTCGTGACCGCTGGCGACCCGAGCTATGACACCTCGCTGGCGATCCTCAAAGGCTTGCCCGGCGCGGGTGCCGACGTGATCGAGTTGGGCATGCCCTTCACCGATCCAATGGCCGATGGCCCGGCAATCCAGCTGGCCAACATCCGCGCCCTCGGCGCCAAGCAGAACCTGGCGAAAACCCTGCAAATGGTTCGCGAGTTCCGTGAAGGCAATACCGAGACGCCGCTGGTGCTGATGGGTTACTTCAACCCGATCCACATGTACGGCGTTCCGCGCTTCATCGCCGATGCGAAAGAGGCCGGTGTTGACGGTCTGATCGTGGTCGACTTGCCGCCCGAGCATAACGGCGAACTGTGCGACCCGGCCCAGGCAGCAGGTTTGGATTTCATCCGTCTGACCACCCCGACGACTGATGATGTACGTCTGCCGACCGTCCTGAACGGCAGCTCAGGCTTCGTTTACTATGTGTCTGTTGCCGGTGTGACCGGTGCGGGTGCGGCGACGCTGGAGCATGTTGAAGAAGCCGTTGCGCGTCTGCGTCGCCATACTGATCTGCCGATCAGCATCGGTTTCGGTATTCGTACCCCAGAGCAGGCGGCGTCCATCGCGCGTCTGGCTGATGGCGTGGTGGTGGGTTCAGCGTTGATTGATCACATCGCCAATGCCGCGACGCCGGATCAGGCGGTTGATGGTGTGTTGAGCCTTTGCTCGGCTCTGGCAGACGGTGTGCGTAAAGCCCGCGCCAGCTGAAGGTAAAGTTCCTGATACAGAGGAATGAGAGCCTCGCGGTACAGACTAAACAGCAAGAGCGAAGGCTTCAGGACTACGTTCTGAAGCCCTTTTTGCTGTATGTGCAGTGAGGAAAGACCCGATGAAAATGCCGAAACGTCTGATTGCCAGCCTGGGTGTGCTGATGCTCAGTGTCACCCCGTTGCTGAGTGCGAGTGCTGATCAGCCGTAGGAACCGGGATCGTTTATGAAACTCTCGAAGGGGTGCTTTGAATAGCAGGTAGGTGTTGAAGGCTTCGCGGATTAGCCGCGAAGCCTGCTGTTTACGGCAGCTCCAACCCGCCCGCAGCCTTGTGCAACTTCCTCAGATGCTCGCCAACCTGCTTCAGGTTGGCTTCATTGGCGGCCATTTCGGCCGCACGGCTCGGTTCGAGCAGCGCTCTCACTTCTTTGTCCAGATCGCCTGTCAGCGCCTGAAGCTGCTTCTGCCGCAGGCTGCTTTCCGATTCCAGACGCTGCCACTCACTCGGCTGCGGCAATCCATAACCACCGGTGCCAAGCAGCTCCGCCGGGCGGCTGAGGAAGCCGCTGTTGGCAAGAATTTGCTGCAAAGTTGCGTTGGCCTTGTCCATGCCGCCGTTCTTCAATTCCCGAGCGCCCAGATAACGTTGCTTTACTTCGTCCTGGGCCAGCACCAATTGTTGGCGGAAGGCTGCCTGCTCCAATAACAGCAAGGCTGCGCTGGTGCGCAAATCGGCTTGGTCGATCCATTGCCGGCGCTCTTCAGCTTTCAGGGAGAGCCAGTCTTCGACCTTTTCCTGCTTGATCGGCAAGTGCTTCTTCAGCACTTCGAACATCGCTTGATAACGATCGCGGAAGGAGTCGAATCGGTAGCCCAGGCGCAGCGCTTCGCGGGGATCGTCCAGCACGCTGGTGTCCGCCAGTCCGCGGCCCTTGAGCACTTCCAGCAAACCGTTGGGCATGATGCTGTCCAATCCGACCAGTTTTGAATTGTTGGTGCTGCTACGCAGTAGCTTCAGGCCCTCTACAGCGCAGTTATTGGACAGGAAGAAGTAGTTGCCGTCGTAACTCCAGTGCATTTCGGCGGCGTGTTCCACCACGTCTTCGATCTCGTTGCGCGACAGGTTCAGCGGCACCGAAGCCAGGCTGCGCAGTTCGGTTTTGGTGTATTCGTCGATCACCTGGGCCAGTGGCAGGACAAACAGGCGTGACGGATATTTGCCCACCAATCCGTCCCAGCTCGACAGCTGCACGTCACCGACGAAGGCGCGGTAGGACAACACCAGATGCTGATCGAGATCCAGTCGACAATCCGGCCCACGGGGGCGGCCGGGTGCACAGATCACCAACCGCAACATGCTGTGACCCCAGCGGCTGACCCAGTTCTGGTTGGCTTCAGCCAGCAGATAGTCGACGGCGTAGACCCGTTCCGGATCGACCTGGCCCAGTGGCGTTTTGGCGAAATCATTGCCGGCATTGAGGAAGGAAAAGGATTTGCCGCAGGTGTCTTTAGCGGCGGGCGCCCAGCCGAAATGTTCTTTGTAGTAGCGGTATAACGCAGGACGGCGACAGGCGTAGGCCGGGTCGAGAAGGAAATACTCCATGTTGACCGCGACGAACTCCTTGGGGCTGCTCGTCTCGTAAATGTCGGGGCTGCGGGCAATTTGCCGGTTGTGCTGTTCGCGCTCGCCACGACGGCCGACATACTGTGGCCAGCCGGCGAGGTCGAGCAGGTGCGGGTCGTCGCTGAGCGTAAAGCGTCGGTCGGACTGGCCGCGGCATTGATCGGGAATGCCAATTAGCCCTGTGCTGCTGTTGCGCCGGGTGCAGCGCTGAATCAGCGTGCGCTCCGCGTCTGGCCACAGGCGCGAGCGATCATAGATGTGGGTGAGTTCGTGTAACACCGTGGCAAGCATTTCGCGGCGCACGGTGCCATGGGGACGATAAGTCTTTTTGGTCGCGGCGTTGCCGTCAGTGAGGCTGGCAAGCAGGTTGCGGTTCAGATCGAGCTCGGACACCAGCGATGCCTGGCCGTAAGCGTTGCTCGGCATGTCATCGGTCCAACCGACGTCGATGCGTCGGTCGAGCTGCTCGATGAACCGCGGCGGCAGCGCCTGCATGGCTTCATCGAGCAACGCCTGACTGGCCTGTTGTTGAGCGGGGCTGAGGCCGTCGGTCTTGAGCCTTAATTGCAAGTCAGCCTGGGCCGTGTTGCCGAGCAGCAACATGACCCCGGCCAACAGCCAGGCGCCTGGCGACCTCACAGTGCGAGGATGGCTTCGGCGAGCACCTGATCACTGGCGTCGCGGGCTTCCGGCACGCGGGTGCGCAACGTGGTGAAGGCCGCTTCCAGGTGCGCGCCACGAATCTCGCCATCGCTGGCGACGAAGCTGGCCGCATCGTCGTGGGCTTCACGAACGATCTTCGAGTCACGGATGGACGTCGTTGTATCGGAAGTGAAATCAAGCGTGCGTTGGGTGGCATTGATGATGATGTTACTGGTGGCGACCAGAGTGTGCGCCTGGGCCACATCGGCCAATAACAGAAGGCCAAGGGCGGCAACAATCAGAGGGCTACGCATGGAACGACTCCGCAAGAACAAGGATAACTATTGGACGAGAATTGTCCGCGCCAGTTCAAGGTCACTGGCATGAAGTTTTGGCTGGGCCCTGCGCAGATAAATCAGGGCGGACTCCAGTTGTGCTCCTCGCACTTGGCCGTCACTGGCGATGAACGCCGCAGCGTCATCGTGTGCCGCGATTAGCAGCTTACGGTCGAAGGGGGCGGAGGTCACCATGCTTGTGGCGTAGCCGGTAGCCACGATGCCTTGTGTAGACAGATTGAAGGCGTCGTAGGCATGGACGGAGCCCACCCAGCAGGCAGCCATGAAAAGCGGAGAGATCAACAGATTTGAAAGAAAACGCATGAGACTCGATAGCTGAAGGCGAGTCGCAAGGCTAGCGCAACGCCCGGTCTAGAGCCAGCGCCGAAACATTGGGACACGGCGGGCGTGTCCCACGTCAGTCATGTCGCTTAGATAGTCAGTATGGCTTGCGCCAGTTGTGCGTCAGTCGCGTTCAGCTGAGGTGCCTGGTGGCGAATATGGTCGAGTGCACTTTCCAGTTTCACGCCACGAATGGCGCCTTCGCTGGCAACGAAGCTGGCGGCGTCGTCACGGGCGGCGCGTACGATTTTGTCATCGCGAAAGGAAGAAGTGACATCGGAGGTCGCATCGGACGTGGCCTTGAGCGCGCCGACGACGGCATCGGTGGTCACGATAAAGCTGGTGGCGTGGGAATTGGCAGCCACGGCAAGCAGGGCTGCAGCGCTGAGCAGACGAAGACGGGACATGGTGAAACTCCTTTGGGAAAACTGATTGAGAGGTGGCGCAGTGTCTGTTGATTCAGACGCCAGTCGTGCAGCGTTCGCCACGTTCCATCTGAATATAGGCCTATGAGTATCGGTTCGCACAGTCTCGTCAGATCAAGCAGGAATTTAGCGCCAGAACGGTTTATCCAATTCGTTGAGACGATCCGCGTGGCTGATGTTCAGGTCTGAGAGTTGCCGGTCATTGAGTTGGCCCAACAAACGCCGGGTTCGAGCCCTTTCAAGGCTGTTGGCGAGGCCTCTCAGCAATCTCCTAACCCAGTGGGAGCGAGGCGTTGATTGAGGCGTGGAAACGGAAACATCCAGTAAGTGATTCATGGCGCGGTCCTTTTGCGGGCAGTTCGGGATTTCATGGTGATCCCGCCCCCACTTTCGCAACAGACACACTGAACTTAAATTGTACTGGTTCAGTTGTTAAATTATCCAAACTGTAATTGTTAGACTGGGTCTCTACTGTATGACCCATGTTGAGGGTCCAAAACGACAAAGCCCGTCGTGGTTTCCCACGACGGGCTTTGTTTTTTCAATTTGGAGTGCTGGCGGTGGACCCGGTGGGTCAGAGCCAGCGACGCTAACTTAGCGCCAGAACGGCTTGCTCAGCTCTTCGTAGCGTTGTGCTTCGCTAATCCCTGCGTCAGCCAGCAGACGCGAATCCAGACGAGCCAGTTGATGGCGGCTGGAGATGCGGCGCTGCCACAGCATCAGGTTGGCGAGAACGCGAAGGGGCGTGGAAGCCTGGGTTTTTACAGCGTTGTCTTCGAAAAACAGCTCGGAACTGAGTGTACGTTCCATGGTTGACATCCTTCCGCTTATGGCGGGATTAGGTAGTGGTTTAACTGATGCCAATGATCCTCTCGTTTGGCCAGTCTCTCTAGATACAGTTCACCTGTATTGTGAGGGACCAGTTAACTGTTAAAGGATGGTGTACTGGTCGAAATTGAGGCAACTGTACTTGTCTGCACTAATATCGTGCGTTATTGGTTGATTGACTCGGAAAGGTAGGCAATTACGGTAGGAAAAGACCGGTACAGCAGTACAGTTTTATTCAGGATTTGGTCTGGCAACAGCAAGCTGACGAAACTGTGTTTGCGTCAGCTGCTATCTGTACCAATTACACCGACAGCATCCGCCCGGTTTCTTCCAGGTTTATGTGCCAGCTCAGGGCATCACGCAGGATATGCGGCGTATGCCCGCCGAGCGCACACGCGGCTGTGAAGTAGTCATCCAGGGCCTGGCGATAGTCCGGGTGCACGCAGTTGTCGATGATGACTCGAGCGCGTTCTCGCGGCGCCAGGCCACGCAAGTCCGCCAGACCGATCTCGGTGACAAGAATGTCGACGTCATGCTCAGTGTGATCAACGTGGCTGACCATCGGTACCACACTGGAAATTGCGCCGCCCTTGGCGATCGACTTGGTCACGAAGATCGCCAAATGCGCATTGCGCGCAAAGTCGCCCGAGCCGCCGATGCCGTTCATCATCCGCGTGCCGCAGATGTGGGTGGAGTTGACGTTGCCGTACAAGTCGAACTCAAGCGCCGTGTTGATGCCGATGATGCCGAGCCGGCGCACGACTTCCGGGTGGTTGGAAATTTCTTGCGGGCGCAGGACCAGTTTGTCCTTGTAGCGCTCAAGGTTGCCGAAAACATCGGTATTGCGACGACTCGACAAGGTGATCGAACTGCCCGAAGCAAAGCTCAGCTTGCCGGCGTCGATCAGGTCGAAGGTCGAGTCCTGAAGCACTTCGGAGTACATCGTCAGGTCTTCGAACGGCGAGTCGATCAGCCCGCACATCACCGAGTTAGCAATGTTGCCAATCCCGGCTTGCAGTGGGCCGAGCTTGTTGGTCATGCGCCCGGCAGCCACTTCCTGCTTGAAGAAGTCGATCAGGTGGTCGGCAATGGCCTGGGTATCAACGTCCGGCGGCAGTACGGTGGACGGCGAGTCAGACTGATTGGTGATCACGATAGCGACGATCTTTTCCGGCGGAATCGGGATGGCAGTGCTGCCAATGCGATCATCAACCTTGACCAGCGGAATCGGTGTGCGGGTCGGCCGATAGGTCGGGATATAGATGTCGTGCAGACCTTCGAGGTTCGGGTTGTGCGCCAGGTTGATCTCGATGATCACCTGTTTGGCGAAAATCGCGAAGCTGGCCGAGTTACCCACCGAAGTGGTCGGCACGATATGGCCCTGCTCGGTGATGGCCACGGCTTCAATCACTGCGATGTCGGGCAGTTTTAGCTGCTGGTTGCGCAATTGCTCAACGGTTTCCGAGAGATGCTGGTCAATGAACATCACTTCGCCGGCGTTAATGGCCTTGCGCAGGGTGCTGTCGACCTGGAAGGGCATGCGCCGTGACAATACGCCGGCTTCGGTGAGCTGTTTATCGAGGTCGTTGCCCAGGCTGGCGCCGGTCATCAGCGTGATTTTCAGCGGGGTGATTTTGGCGCGTTCGGCCAATGCGTGGGGCACGGCTTTGGCTTCGCCGGCGCGAGTGAAACCACTCATGCCGACGGTCATGCCGTCCTGAATCAGAGCGGCCGCGTCAGCGGCGCTCATCACTTTATCCAACAACGAAGGCAAGCGAATACGTTCACGGTACATGGATTGTTATCTCGGGCAACGAAAGCAAGGTGTGCAGTCTAGTGATTTCAAAAAAAATCCTCCCGCTACCATGGTCGAATGTAGAGCCCCGATTTAGAGCCTTTGGTCGGTTTTTAGCGGGCAATAAAAAACCCCAGCCTACTAAAGGCTGAGGTTTTGGGTATTGCGTTGGAGCAGGTTTTACTCGATGGCTTTGACCATGTCTTCGATAACTTTCTTGGCGTCGCCGAAGACCATCATGGTTTTGTCCAGGTAGAACAGTTCGTTGTCCAGACCGGCATAGCCGCTGGCCATCGAGCGCTTGTTGACGATCACGGTCTTGGCTTTATAAGCCTCGAGGATCGGCATGCCGGCAATCGGCGATTTAGGATCGTTCTTCGCCGCAGGGTTGACCACGTCGTTGGCGCCGAGCACCAGCACCACGTCGGCCTGGCCGAACTCGGAGTTGATGTCATCCATCTCGAACACTTGCTCGTAAGGCACTTCGGCTTCGGCCAGCAGGACGTTCATGTGCCCTGGCATCCGACCGGCGACCGGGTGGATCGCAAACTTCACGGTGACTCCCCGGTGAGTCAGCTTCTCCGCCAGCTCCATCAGTGAGTGTTGGGCGCGTGCCACCGCCAGGCCATAACCCGGAACGATGATCACGGTGTCGGCGTTGGTCAGCAGGAAGGTCGCATCGTCAGCCGAACCGGATTTCACCGGACGGGCCTCTTTCGAGCCTGCCGGGCCGGTTGCATCTACCGTGTTGCCGAAACCGCCGAGCAATACGTTGAAGAACGAACGGTTCATCGCCTTGCACATGATGTACGAGAGGATCGCACCGGATGAACCCACCAGCGAGCCGGCGATGATCAGCATCGAGTTGTTCAGCGAGAAACCGATACCTGCCGCTGCCCAGCCGGAATAGCTGTTGAGCATCGACACAACCACCGGCATATCTGCGCCGCCGATCGGGATGATGATCAGCACGCCCAGCACGAAGGCCAGGGCCAGCATCAGGGCGAAGGCGCTGAGGTTGCCGGTCAGCATGAAGGTCACGCCGAGGCCCAGTGTCGCCAGGCCCAGCAGCAGGTTCAGCTTGTGCTGGCCGCCGAACTGTACGGGTGCGCCCTGGAACAGGCGGAACTTGTACTTGCCCGAGAGCTTACCGAACGCGATCACCGAACCGGAGAACGTGATTGCACCGATGGCGGCTCCGAGGAACAGCTCCAGGCGGTTACCGGCGGGGATCGCATCACCCAGTTGTTTGACGATACCCAGCGATTGCGGCTCAACCACAGCGGCAATGGCAATGAACACCGCGGCCATACCGATCATGCTATGCATGAAGGCGACCAGTTCAGGCATCTTGGTCATTTCAACGCGTTTGGCCATGATCGACCCGGCGGTACCGCCGACCAACAGACCTACGATGACGTAGCCGATGCCGGCGGTGGCCAACTCGGCGCCCAGCTTATAGACGAGGCCCACGGTGGTGAGGATCGCCAGCGCCATACCGAGCATGCCGTACACATTGCCGCGCCGCGACGTGGTCGGGTGCGACAGGCCCTTAAGAGCCTGGATGAAGCAGATCGACGCGATCAAGTAGAGCGTCGTTACAAGATTCATGCTCATTACTTAGGCGCCTCTTCTTTTACTGCTTTTGGGGCTTTTTTCTTGAACATCTCAAGCATCCTGCGGGTAACCAGGAAGCCACCAAATACGTTCACCGCTGCCAGAGCTACCGCCAGGGTGCCCATGGTTTTGCCCAGAGGCGTGACGGTCAGCGCCGCGGCCAGCATGGCGCCGACGATCACGATCGCCGAAATCGCGTTGGTTACCGCCATCAAAGGCGTGTGCAGTGCAGGTGTCACGTTCCAGACCACGTGATAACCGACATAAATCGCCAGCACGAAGATGATCAGGTTGTAGATACCGGGGGAGATAAGCTCTTCCATCGTCTGAATCCCTGCTTAGGCGTTTTTGCGGATGACTTGGCCGTCGCGGCACATCAGGCACGCGGCGACGATGTCGTCTTCGAGGTTGATCTCGAACTGGCCTTCTTTGTTGAAGACCAGCTTCAGGAAGTCCAGCAGGTTGCGCGCGTACAGTGCCGAAGCGTCTGCCGCGACTGCGCCGGCCAGATTGGTCGGGCCGCAAATGATCACGCCATTCTCGACGACGACCTGATCGGCCACGGTCAGAGGACAGTTACCGCCCTGGGCTGCAGCGAGGTCGATGACCACCGAGCCTGGCTTCATCTGTGCCACGGTTTCCGCGCTCAAAAGCGTCGGTGCCTTGCGGCCCGGGATCAGTGCGGTGGTGATGACGATGTCAGCCTGCTTGGCGCGTTCGTGCACGGCCAAGGCCTGACGTTGCATCCAGCTGGCGGGCATTGGTCGCGCGTAACCGCCGACACCAACGGCGCATTCGCGCTCTTCATCGGTCTCATAAGGCACGTCGACGAACTTGGCGCCGAGGGATTCGATCTGCTCTTTTACTGCAGGACGTACGTCTGACGCTTCGATCACTGCACCCAGACGTTTCGCCGTAGCGATCGCCTGCAAACCGGCTACGCCTGCGCCGAGAATCAGCACACGCGCCGCTTTCACGGTACCCGCAGCGGTCATCAGCATCGGCATGAAGCGAGGATAGTGGTGAGCGGCCAGCAACACGGCTTTATAGCCGGCGATGTTGGCTTGGGAGGACAGCACATCCAGGCTCTGAGCGCGGGAGGTACGCGGCGCGGCTTCCAGCGCAAACGCGGTAATGCCGCACTCAGCCAGCTTGGCAATGGTTTCATTGCTGAACGGGTTGAGCATGCCCACCACAACGGTGCCGCTCTTTATCAGCGTCAGTTCGCTGTCGCTGGGTGCGACCACCTTGAGAATCAGCTCGGCACCAAACGCATCGTTGGCGCTGCCAATAATTGCGCCTGCCGCTTCATAGGCACTGTCGACAACGCTGGCGTGAATGCCGGCGCCGCTTTGCACAGTGACCTTATGACCCTGGCCGATCAGCTTCTTGATGGTTTCCGGGGTTGCAGCAACCCGTGTTTCACCCGTCTGGGTTTCGAGAGGAACACCAATGTGCACGTCAAATCTCCTGCGTGATCTTATTGAGTAAACCCAGGCACTTCGGATGGTGCGGCTGGGGCGGCCGATCAGCACGATCCCGCCAAATCAGGGCGGGGCGCGGCATTTTGCAGGCGAACTTAGTGCCCTTCAAGGGTTTATGACGGGTGACGGAAAATTAACTACAAGTCACCCCGTGACTGAATGTCGCAACTGACCGGTTCAATCCCTTGCAGGCCGTGCCTTGTAAGGACTCTTGTAAAAATTGGAGAATTTACGCATCGGTCAGGTGAATGAGTCGTTATTGCTCTGCAATAGAGGCTCAAGGCCACGTTTTCAGGCTCTTGTGGGACGTTTGTACTGCTTGTCGGTACAGTCTTCGAATATGCGACAAATACTTATATCTGTAGTGCTTTTATTTTGCTGACTACGGGGTCAGTTAATATCGCAAAGCCTTTATCCTTCTAGGCTGTAGCTCTGTGCCTGATTGACCAGCCAATCGCGAAATGCCCTTAAAGAGGCCGATTCGACCTTTCGCTCGGGAATCATCAAGTAATACGCCTTGATGCTTGATAACGCTTGGGCGTTGGCAATGACCAGGCGCTTCTCGGCCAGTTCGCGTTGAATCAGGAACGGCGGAATCAACGCTATTCCCATATCGTGCATGGCTGCTTGGGCAAGCATGGAGAATAGCTCGTAGCGCGGCCCTGTCATGTCTCGCGGGACATTTAGGTTTTGAGAGTTGAACCACTGGCGCCAGGCATAAGGGCGAGTGGTCTGCTGCAGCAGGGGCAATTCGGCGATGTCGCTGGGAGAGAGGTTTGTCTTTTTCCCCAGGAGGTTGGGGCTGCACACCGGCATCGGATTTTCGCCCATCAGTCTGTGGGATTCGGTACCCGACCAGTCCGCGTCGCCAAAATAGATCGCTGCATCGAAGTCGGTGTCGGCAAACAGGAAGGGCCGCGTTCGGTTGGTGAGGTTGACCGTCACTTCCGGGTGTTTTTGCTGGAAATCCTTGAGTCGTGGCAACAGCCATTGAGTGCCGAAGGTTGGAACCACCGCCAGCTCGATCACGTTGGCACCTTGCTGGCCCATCACTGACAAGGTGTCCCGTTCAACGGCGTCGAGTTGGGTGGCCACCCGGCGGCTGTAGGAAAGTCCGGCTTCCGTCAGCTTGACTCCGCGTCGCGAGCGTCGGAACAGTTCTACGCTGAGGAATTCCTCAAGGCTGGCGATCTGTCGGCAAATGGCACCCTGAGTGAGCGAAAGCTCCTGAGCTGCCTTGGTAAAACTTTCGTGGCGAGCTGCCGCTTCAAAGCTGATCAGCGCCGTTGTGCTGGGGATTTTCCTGCGCATGTACGTCAACCTCACTAATACATCGCATAAAAGCTATTTTGCGATGTTTCGGAGTGAGAAATTAGCACAACAGTATGCAAAATCCTCGTTTGCCGTAACGCCGAACCCGGCCTAGGATCAGTCCACGTTATTTGACCCGATTCGAGAGGACACACTCATGGGCGGTAAAGCTAGCTTCAACTGGATCGATCCCCTGCTGCTGGATCAACAGCTCACCGAAGAAGAACGCATGATCCGCGACACCGCTGAACAATTCGCTCAGCAGAAGCTCGCGCCGCGTGTTCTCGAAGCTTTCCGCCATGAAAAGACCGACCCGGCAATCTTCCGCGAGATGGGCGAAATAGGTCTGTTGGGTGCGACTATCCCTGAGCAGTATGGTGGAAGCGGCCTGAACTACGTCAGCTACGGCCTGATAGCCCGTGAAGTCGAGCGCGTCGACTCCGGCTACCGCTCGATGATGAGCGTGCAGTCCTCGCTGGTCATGGTGCCGATCAATGAATTCGGTACCGAAGCCCAGAAGCAGAAGTACCTGCCGAAACTGGCTTCAGGCGAATGGATTGGTTGCTTCGGTCTGACTGAACCTAACCACGGTTCCGACCCTGGCGCGATGATTACTCGTGCGCGCAAAGTCGAAGGCGGCTACAGCCTGACCGGCAACAAGATGTGGATCACCAACAGCCCGATTGCCGACGTATTCGTGGTCTGGGGTAAGGATGATGCCGGCGACATCCGTGGCTTCGTTCTGGAGAAAGGCTGGAAAGGCCTGAGTGCGCCTGCGATTCACGGCAAGATTGGCCTGCGCGCATCCATCACCGGCGAGATCGTCATGGACAGCGTGTTTGTCCCTGAAGAGAACATCTTCCCGGATGTCCGTGGCTTGAAAGGCCCTTTTACTTGCCTCAACTCGGCACGTTACGGCATTTCCTGGGGCGCGCTGGGTGCGGCCGAGTTTTGCTGGCACACCGCTCGCCAGTACACCCTGGATCGTCAGCAGTTCGGCCGTCCATTGGCCGCCACTCAACTGATCCAGAAGAAGCTGGCCGACATGCAGACTGAAATTACCCTGGCGCTGCAAGGTTGCCTACGTCTGGGGCGTATGAAAGATGAAGGTACTGCAGCGGTCGAGATCACTTCGATGATGAAGCGCAACTCCTGCGGCAAGTCCCTGGACATTGCTCGCATGGCGCGCGACATGCTGGGGGGTAACGGTATTTCCGATGAGTTCGGTGTTGCTCGCCACTTGGTCAACCTGGAAGTGGTGAATACCTATGAAGGTACGCATGACGTCCATGCACTGATCCTCGGTCGTGCGCAGACTGGCATCCAGGCGTTCTATTAATAGGAGAACGGCCATGGGCGCGCTTTCGCATCTACGGGTACTGGATTTATCGCGGGTTCTGGCCGGGCCGTGGGCCGGGCAGATCCTTGCTGACCTTGGCGCCGAAGTGATCAAGGTCGAGCGCCCGGGTAATGGCGATGACACGCGCGCCTGGGGGCCTCCCTTCCTTAAAGACGCTTATGGTGAGAACACTAGCGAGGCCGCTTATTACTTGTCGGCCAATCGCAACAAGCAATCGGTGACCATCGACTTCACCCGGCCTGAAGGGCAGAAGCTGGTGCGTGATCTGGCGGCGAAGTCGGACATCCTGATCGAGAACTTCAAGGTCGGTGGGCTGGCGGCATATGGTTTGGACTATGAGTCTCTAAAGGCGATCAATCCGAATCTGATCTATTGCTCGATTACCGGGTTTGGCCAGACTGGCCCTTACGCCAAGCGCGCGGG